>NCCT01000019.1 GCA_002279795.1 Hydrogenophilales bacterium 12-61-10 | reverse complement strand
GTGAACTGGCGGGTTTTCACGGACGCCTGAAAGTCGGTGCGGTTTTCGTGGCGATACTGGCGACCCTGTTGCTGGCGCGGGGCTTTTATCTGCAGATCACGCAGCACGATTACTACACCGGGCGTGCCGAAAGCAATCGCATTTCGCAGGTGCCGATCGCACCCAATCGCGGGCTGATACTCGACAGCAAAGGCCGTGTGCTGGCAGAAAATTATTCCGCCTATACGCTGGAAGTCACCCGTGGGCATATCCGGAACCTGGAGACCACCCTGACCAAGGTGGGTAAGCTGATCGAGATTACGCCGGGCCAGCTGCGCCGGTTTCGCCGCCTGCTCGCCGAATCGCACGAGTTCGAGACGGTGCCGTTGAAAAGCAAGCTGAGCGACGAGGAAGTGGCGATTCTGGCAGCCAACCGCTATAGACTGCCGGGGATCGAGGTCAAGGCGCGTCTGTTCCGCAATTATCAGGCGGGCCACGGGATGGCGCACGTGGTGGGCTTTATCGGCCGCATCAATGACCGCGACCTGAAGCGGCTGCGCGAGGCCGGGCGTGAGGAGAACTATCAGGGCGGCGCGCATATCGGCAAGACCGGGCTCGAGCAGAGTTACGAAACCCTGCTGCACGGCCGTACCGGTTTCGACCAGATGGAGACCGATTCAAGCGGTCGCGCCGTCCGCGTGTTGTCGCGCATTCCGCCGGTTCCGGGCAAGGATTTGCGGCTGTACCTCGACCGCGACCTGCAGGAAGTGGCCGAACACGTATTCGGTGAGTATCTCGGCGGCCTGGTGGCACTCGACCCGAATACCGGCGGGGTGCTGGCGCTGGTGAGCAAGCCCGGATTCGACCCCAACCTGTTCGTCGACGGCATCGACCCGGAAACCTGGAAATCGCTCAACGAATCGCCCGAGCGGCCGATGGTCAACCGCGTGCTGCGCGGGATTTATCCGCCCGGTTCGACGATCAAGCCTTTCATGGCACTGGCGGGCCTGGAACTGGGCTTGCGCAAGCCTTCCGACGCAATCAACGACCCGGGTTATTTCAGCCTGCCGCGCAGCAGCCATCAGTACCGCGACTGGAAAAAAGGCGGCCATGGCGTGGTCGACCTGAGCAAATCGATCGCCCAGTCGTGCGACGTCTACTACTACCGGCTGGCGGTGGACATGGGAATCGACCGTATGCACGACTATCTGGCGCAGTTTGGACTGGGCGAAAAATCCGGCATCGATCTCGACGGCGAATCGGCCGGACTGCTGCCTTCGCGCGAGTGGAAGCAGCGGCGCTTCAAGCAGCCCTGGTATCCCGGCGAAACGGTGATCGCGGGGATAGGCCAGGGTTTCCATCTGACCACGCCGCTGCAGCTGGCCGTGGCGACCGCCATGATCGCCAACGGCGGCACGCGTATCGAGCCCCGGCTGGTGCAGGCGGTGCGCGACCCGCTGACGCGCGCGTGGCAGGCCCAGCCCGTTGCAACCCGGCAGCAGCTGGCCATTGACCCCGACAATCTGGCAGCGGTGCGCGCAGGCATGGTGGCCGTGATGCAGCCCGGCGGCACGGCATCGCGCGCCGCTGCCGGCGCCGCCTACACGATCGCCGGCAAGACCGGCACCGCGCAGGTAGTGGGCATCAAGCAGGGCGCGCGTTACGACGCAGGCAGCCTGGCGCGTAAGCATCGTGACCACGCCCTGTTCATCGCCTATGCGCCGGTCGAGAATCCCACCATCGCGATCGCGGTCATGGTCGAAAACGGCGAGCATGGCGGCTCCACCGCTGCGCCCATGGCCCGCGCGGTGATGGATTACTACCTGACCGGAAAACGCCCCGGCAACATGAACCTGGGAGCAATCGATGCCACAGAATAGCCATTGGATTCTGCGCCGGCTGGGTCATCTGGACGGCATACTGCTGACCCTGGTGGTGTTGCTGCTGGGGGTGAGTCTGGCGATGGTGACGAGCGCGTCGGGCCAGAGCCCGGCGCGCATCAGCGGCCATCTCATCAATATCGGCCTCGCGCTGTCGGTGATGGTGGTGATGGCCAACGTGCCGCCGCACATCCTGTCCAAAGTGGGACCGCCGCTGTATGTGGCTGGCGTGATCTTGCTGGTCGGGGTGGCCTTGTTCGGCGAAATTCGCAACGGCGCGCGGCGCTGGCTCAACCTCGGCTTTGCGTTCCAGCCATCCGAACTGCTGAAGCTGGCGCTGCCGCTGATGCTGGCCTGGTACTTCCAGCGTAACGAGGGCGGCTTGCGCGGCAAGCATTTTTGGGTGGGCGGGGCATTGCTGCTGGTGCCGTTCCTGCTGATTCTGCGTCAGCCGGATCTGGGCACCGCGCTGATGATCGGCGCGTCAGGCTTTTACCTGCTGTTTTTTGCCGGCTTGTCGTGGAAGGTGATCGCCGGCGGCGGCGCGCTGGCGGGCGCGAGCCTGCCGCTGGTGTGGAGCCTGATGCATGACTATCAGCAGCGCCGCGTGCTGACCTTGCTCGACCCGACCTCCGATCCGCTGGGCGATGGTTACCACATCATTCAATCGACCATTGCGATCGGTTCGGGCGGATTGTTCGGCAAGGGCTGGATGCAGGGCACGCAAAACCAGCTCGACTTCGTTCCCGAGCGCACGACGGATTTCATCTATGCTGTATTTGGCGAGGAGTTCGGCTATGTCGGCACGATCCTGCTGATAGGGCTTTATCTCGCCATCGTCGCGCGGGGGCTGGTGATTGCGGCACGCGCCCCCACGTTGTTCGGACGCTTGATGGCCGCAACGCTGAGTCTGAACCTGTTCACTTATGCCTTCGTCAACATGGGCATGGTCTCGGGCATTCTGCCGGTGGTCGGCGTCCCGTTGCCGCTGATGAGCTATGGCGGCACGGCGTTCATCACCCTGCTGCTGGGCGTGGGCATCATGATGAGCGTGGCGACGCATCGCCAGCTCAACAAAACCTGACGAGGTAAAATGAGCCGATGAAAACGATCCTGATTTCTGCTTCGGTCGCAATCACCCTGGTGCTGGCCGGTTGCGGCAGCGGCCCAACGGTCGGCGACAAAAAAACCCCAGGTGCAGCCAAGAGCGCCAAAAAAGGCGGTTATTACCTCGACGACGGCCCTGATGCCTCGCCCCCGCCCAACCTCGCCGCCATCCCGGACGCGGTGCCGCGTGCCGAGCCGCTGCACCGTTTTGCCAATCGCCCTTACGAAGTGATGGGCAGCCGTTATGTGCCGCAAAGCGAACGCCGTGCGCACAGCGAAGAGGGCGTCGCCTCGTGGTACGGCAAGCGGTTTCACGGTCGAAAAACCGCCTCGGGCGAACGCTACGACATGTATGCGATGACTGCGGCGCACCCGACCTTGCCGATCCCGAGTTATGTGCGGGTCACCTCGCTCGCCAATGGCAAAAGCGTAGTGGTGCGGATCAATGACCGCGGGCCGTTTCACAGCAAGCGCATTATCGATCTGTCGTATGTCGCCGCGAGCAAGCTCGGCTATATCGGCAAGGGCAGCACCCGGGTGCGGGTGGAAAGTCTCGATTCGGCCGCCTACGACACGACGGGCGAAGCCATCGAACAGGGCCTTTATCTGCAGGTAGGGGCTTTTTCCAGCCCCGGCAACGCCCAGCAATTGCTGGCGCGCCTGACGCGCGAGCTCGAGCTCGACGACCAGCAGACGCGCGTCGTCCTCACCGGCAAGTTGCACCGCGTGCAACTCGGCCCGTATCCCAGCGATGACGCCGCGCAAGCGGAACGCGGCAGGGTGCAGGAGCGCCTTGCCTTGAATGCCATATTGGTCCGACGCGATTGAGCAGGCCATGTTGAGCGCGCGTTTTCACTTCGGCTTGATCGGGCTTTTGTTTGCACTCACGGCATGGGCTGCACCGACCGGCATGACTGCGCGCGCCTGGGTGTCGATCGATGCGGTAACCGGCCGCGAGCTGGCGGCGCATCAAGCCGATTTGCCCCTGGCTCCGGCTTCCCTGACCCAGTTGATGACGGCTTATGTCCTGCTGGGCGACATCAAGAAAAACAAGCTGAGCCTGGGCGAAATGCTCAGCGTGCCGCCGGCGGCCGAACAGG
Organism: Hydrogenophilales bacterium 12-61-10; assembly: GCA_002279795.1. Taxonomy (GTDB): domain Bacteria; phylum Pseudomonadota; class Gammaproteobacteria; order Burkholderiales; family Thiobacillaceae; genus Thiobacillus. The sequence continues at coordinate 48,468 of NCCT01000019.1, read as the reverse complement.
TCGACGGTGCGCGCGTCTTTCTCAAGGCGGGCGAGCAGATCAGCGTCGACACCCTGCTGCAGGCGATGCTGGTGCACTCTGCCAGCGACGCCACGCTGACGCTGGTGACGGCGGCCGACGGCAGCGAGGCGGCGTTTGTCGAGCGCATGAACAGCGAAGCGAAACGCCTTGGCATGGGCAAGACCCGCTTCATGAATGCCACCGGCCTGACCGAGCCGGGGCACGAATCGAGCGCACGTGACCTGGCGATACTGGGGCGGGCGCTCGTCAGCGACTTTGCCAATCGCCAGACGTTTTTCACGCAGAAGGAACTGGTTTTCAAGGGCATCACCTATTACAACGCCAATCGCCTGTTATGGCGCGACCCTGCGGTGAATGGCCTGAAGGTCGGCCGCACCGCGCAGGCGGGGTATTGCAGCGTGGCCTCGGCGCAACGCGGCGACCAGCAACGTATCGCGGTGGTACTGGGTGCGCGCAGCGACGCGCTGCGCACCCAGGATGCGCTGAAACTTCTGAACGATGGCTTCGAGAACTTCGACAGCGTGCTGTTGTATCGCGCCCGGCAGCCGGTCAAAGTGGTCAAGTTGTACCGCGGCATCAGCGATTCCGTAGCGCTGGGCTTTGCGCAGAACTTGCACGTGTTGATCCCGCACGGCAGCGCCGCACGGATCAAGGCGCAGGTCATCACCCAGCAGCCGGTACTGGCGCCGGTGCGCAAGGGTCAGCGCATGGGCAGCCTGCGCCTGACGCTCGATGGCAAGCCGCTGGGAGAGTTTGCGCTGGTGGCGCTGCAGGGTGTGAGCGTGGCCGGCATTTTCGGCCGGGCCTGGGATTCGATCCGGCTGATGGTGGAGTGATGAGCGTCTATCTGGATGGACAGTTCCTGCCGCTGGCCGAGGCGAAAGTGTCGCCGCTCGACCGCGGCTTTGTGTTCGGCGATGGCGTGTACGAACTGGTGCCGGTGTATTCGCGCAAGCCGTTCCGACTTGAGGAGCACCTGCGCCGTCTGCAGGGCAGTCTCGACGGCATCCGTCTGGCCAACCCGCATGGTGTGGCGAGATGGTGCGAGCTGGTCGAGCAACTGATCGCGTTGCAGGATTTCGACGACCAGTCGGTTTACTTGCAGATCACGCGCGGCACGCCTGAATCGGGACAGACGCCGCGCGATCATGCTTTTCCGCTTGGCGTGGCGCCGACCGTGTTCATGTTTTCCCAGCCGCTGGTGAGTGCAACGCTTGCGCAGAAAGAGGCCGGCGTGTGCGCGATCACGGCGCCGGACATCCGCTGGGGGCGCTGCGATATCAAGGCGATCTCGCTGCTTGCCAATGTGCTGGCGCGCCAGCAGGCGGTGGAGGCCGGTTGTGCCGAAACCGTGATGCTGCGCGACGGCTTTTTGAGCGAAGGCGCGGCGAGCAATATTTTTGCAGTGAAAAACGGCGTGTTGCTGGCGCCGCCGCCCTCTTTGCTGATTCTGACCGGCATCACCTACGACGTGGTGCTCGAGCTCGCTGCAGCGCATGGCATTCCGTCCGCGCTGCGTTCGATCAGCGAAGCCGAACTGCGCGGCGTGGATGAATTGTGGATGACGTCGTCGACCAAGGAAATCATGCCGATCGTGCGTCTCGATGGCACGCCGGTCGGCAACGGTAAACAAGGACCGATGGCGCGGCAGATGGATGCGCTGTACCAGCAATTCAAACAACAGGTGATGCGCGCATGAGCGAGGAGACCCTGCTCGAATTTCCGACCGATTTTCCAGTCAAGATCATGGGTGAACGGCGCGTGTCCCCCGGCGGAGGCGACGAGTTCTCGCAGACCATGATCGAGCTGGTGCAGCGCCATGCGCCTGATTTCGATCCCGATACTGCCGAAATTCGCGTGTCGAGCAAAGGCAATTACCTGAGCGTAACCTGTGTCGTTCGTGCCACGTCCAAAGCCCAGCTTGATGCGCTGTATCTCGAGATCACCGCGCATCCGTGGGTGAAGATGGCGCTTTGACGGTGAACGGGGAGCGGGAAGCGGGGAGGGGTGAGGCGATTGTCCGTAACCTGGGGCGTGTCGAGTACTTGCCGACCTGGCGCGCGATGCAGGATTTCACCGCGCAGCGCAGCGCAGATACGCCGGATGAGATCTGGCTGCTGGAGCATCCGCCGGTTTACACCCAGGGCCAGGCGGGCAAGCCCGAGCACCTGATCGCCGCCACCGACATCCCTGTCGTGCCGATCGATCGCGGCGGGCAGATCACCTATCACGGCCCGGGACAGATCGTCGCCTATGTGCTGGTCGATCTGCGGCGGTGCGGTTATGGCATTCGCGAACTGGTCACGCGGATGGAGCAGGCCGTGATCGACGTGCTGGACGGCGTGGCGGTGAGCGCCACCCGGCAGGCGGGCGCGCCGGGGGTGTACGTGGCGGGCGCCAAAATTGCCGCGCTGGGACTGCGCGTCAAGCAGGGCTGCACCTATCACGGCCTGGCACTGAATGTGGACATGGATTTGCAGCCGTTTTTGGCGATCAATCCCTGCGGGTATGCCGGCATGCAGGTCACGCAATGCCGCGCCCTCGGCGTCAGCGAATCGCTGCCGGCATTGGTGCAAGCTGTCGAGCTCGCCTTGCGCCATACGATCTATTCTTGACTGATTTAGTCGGTTATTAGTATTCTTGTTGCTTCTATTGGAGTTATTTATGACCACCGACACCCTGCCGTCCGATCCCAAGCTGTTGATGCGTTCGATTATCCAGCGCATCGCCACCGGCCCCGACCTGTCGAAAGACATCAGCCGCACCGAGGCGCACCTGGGCACCAAGGCCATCATCGACAACATGATCGATCCGGTTCAGGTCGGCATTTATTTCATTGCCTTGCGCATGAAGCGCGAGACCATGGACGAAAACCGCGGCGTGCTCGATGCCGTGCTGGACACCACGCTCCGCGTGACGGCCGAGGTGGATGAGGTGGTCGATATCGGCGATCCGTACGACGGCTATACCCGCTGCCTGCCTGCAGCGCCGTTTCTCGGCCCGTTGCTGGCCGAGTTGGGCGTGCATGTGGTGTCGCATGGCCTCGACAAGGTCGGGCCCAAGTTCGGCGTCACGGTTCGCCATGTGCTGGAAGCCGCGGGGGTGCCGGTGGACCTGACGCCGGTCGAAGCCGCCGCACGCCTGAGCGACCCGGCCCTCGGCTGGGCGCAATCCAACCCCGGCATGCACAAGCTGATTCCGCTGCGCACGCAGATGATCAAGCGTCAGGTGCTGACCACGGTGGAAGTGTTGTCGAAGCCGATTGCCGGCAAGAAGCTGACCCATTTCGTCACCGGCTACGTGCACAAGCCTTATCCACCGGTGTACGCCGACCTTGCCCGGGTGGCCGGATTCGACACCGCGTGCATCGTGCGTGGCGTCGAGGGCGGGGTGATTCCGTCGTTGCGGCAAACCGGCAAGTATTTCCATTACCACGACCGTGGCGAGGAAATCGAAGCCAGCATCGATCCGGTAGCGCTCGGCATCGACCAGCCGGTGCGCGCCGTGCCGCTGCCCGGCAGCGTGGCGGGTGAAGCAGGCGAGGACGAAATCGTCGCCGCCATCGACATCAAGGCCACCGCACGCGCTGCTGCCGAGGCCGGAATTCTGGCGCTCAAGGGCGACAAGGGTGCGACTTACGACTCGCTGGTGCTGGCCGGCTCGATCGTCCTGCACCACGTCGGCAAGGCCGCCAGCGTGGCCGATGCGGCGGCGCAGATTCGTGCGGTGCTGGATTCCGGCCGCGCCGTGGCACGGGTGAAGTGATGGCTGAATATGTCGCCATTGCCGCTGCCGACGAACTCAAGCCGGCGCAGATGAAGCGCGTCGTCATCGACGGCAAAAAGCTGCTGTTGTGCAACTCGAACGGTACGCATTATGTCGTCGATGAAATGTGTACTCACGAGGATTACTCGCTGTATCTCGGCTGCATCAAGGACGGCAAGATCAAGTGTTCGCTGCACGGCAGCTACTTCGATCTGACCACTGGCCAGCCTACCTGCGATCCGGCTGACGAGCCGATCAAGACCTACCCGGTTAAAATCGAAGCCGGGCAGGTCTGGGTTCAGGTCTGACCGTTCCCCGTTCACCGCTCACGGTTCACCTTATTCATGGCCGATCCCATCCAGCATAAAGGCGCGGCCAAAACCGCGCGCATCCCGATCAAGATCGTGCCGCAGGAGCGCATGCGCCTGCCGCCGTGGATTCGCGCCAAGGCTCCGAGCCTGCCGAATGTCGCGCGGCTGAAAGGCATCCTGCGCGAGGCCAAGCTGCATACGGTGTGCGAGGAGGCGTCGTGCCCCAATCTGGGCGAATGTTTCGGCCATGGCACCGCGACCTTCATGATCCTCGGCGACCTGTGCACGCGGCGCTGCCCGTTCTGCGACGTCGGCCACGGCACGCCGTTGCCGCCAGACGTCGACGAGCCGCGTCATCTGGGCGAAACCATTGCACTGATGGCGTTGAAATATGTGGTCATCACCAGCGTCGATCGCGACGATCTGCGCGACGGCGGCGCGCAGCATTTCATCGACTGCATCCGCGCGGTGCGCGAGTTGTCGCCGGCGACGCGGATCGAAATCCTGACGCCGGACTTTCGCGGTCGCCATGACCGTGCGCTGGATATTCTCGATACCGCGCCGCCGGACGTGATGAACCACAACCTGGAAACCGTGCCGCGTTTGTACAAGGCGGCGCGTCCAGGTGCCGACTACGTGCATTCGCTCAAATTACTGAAGGATTTCAAGGCGCGCCATCCCGATGTGCCGACCAAGTCCGGCCTGATGCTGGGGCTGGGCGAGGAAGACGACGAGATCCTGCAGGTGATGCGCGATCTGCGCGCCCATGAGGTCGACATGCTGACACTGGGGCAGTACCTGCAACCGTCGCAACACCATTTGCCGGTGCTGCGCTTCGTGACGCCGGAGCGTTTTGCCCAGTTCGAGCAGGAAGCGCTGGCGATGGGTTTCAAGCACGCCGCATGCGGCCCAATGGTGCGGTCGAGCTACCACGCCGACCAGCAGGCGGCGGGGATGTAACTTACTTGGTGCGTTGCGTGGGGATGAGCCGATTGCGCCCCGTCCAGACCAATGCGGCCAACCCCAGAAGCATCAGGTAGATCATCGACGGTTCGGGTACGGCAGCGCGGGTTAGGCCAACCGTTCGTGACGGCGGCTGACTGGCGTCCGGCTCCAAGAGCGCTTCAGGCAGGGCCGATGGCAGGATGATCTGGCTGATTGGCGCGTCCGGTCCGGATGGAAACGGCAATGTGAGTGCTTCGAACGGTGCAGGCGGGTTGCCGGGCATTGCTTCAGGCTGTTCATTTCGCGGCTCTCCCGATGGAGGTGATGCCGGTGCGCCTGCCTCGCCAGGGGGGTTCTGGTCGGCCGGAGTATCAGAGCTCGCGGGGTCTGGCCTCGCCGCCTGTTCAGGCAGGACCGCCACGTTTTCAGGGGAGGGGTTTTGCGGCATATTTCGGGGTTCGTCCGAAGGAAGTGTCGTCGGCAAGCCGGCAGCATTCGGGTTTTTATGGTCGACCGGATCAACGGCCTTCACGAGGTCTGCCGGACAAGGAAACGCCCCCGGCAGCAACGCATTGGGTGATTCGCTATCGGGTGCAGAGTCCGCGGCGGGTGTGCAATCGAGCTGTTCGCCGGGGGTACGCGGAAGCAGTGGGAGCTGGCCGATCGTGGGCGGAGGGGTTGGGTTGCCGTCTGGCTGCGAAGCTTTGGGCGGAACTCCGCCGTGACTCGGGCCAAGTAGACCAGGTGAACCGTGGCGAGGTCCGAAATTTGGCGACGAACCCGCTCCCGGCCCGCGCCCGTCGTCACCAGATAGGTCGAGAGACGGCGAGGCAGAGGCTGTTCCGCGCCCGACTGCGCGGCTGTCATCCGCCGGAAATTCGGCCAGCACCACTTGCAGCAGCTGTCCTTCGACCGCTATGTGGGCGATGCCAGTGCAGATGAGCCATTGTGAGCCAGGCGGGTGGGGGTCATCGCCATCGTGGCTGCCTTGAGGGCGGGCGAGGCGGGAGAGGGCAGTTGCGTGACGAGCCCGCCGACCAGTACGGAGGCAGCAGCGGCACTGGAAATGATTTTTCCAGACGGACTGATCAAGGCGGAAAGCGTGAGTCCCAACGCGCCGATTTTGCGCGCACGAGGATAGGGTGATTGTGGAGTCATGGTCGGGTGCCTTGATTATCAGTATTGATGGCAGCTTCGAGCCATTACGCAAGAGTTGGATTTGCCCTGTCAATGTACTGATGCAACCCAATGACCCGGATTTTGTACCTGGACGAGACGCATGGCCAACCCGATAGCCTGATAGGGGCAAGGCTTATGCCGTGAATTAAATTTGTCATTCATGGCATTGATTCGTTAAGGATTTAAATTAATAACGCGGCGAAGCAGCAAGTCGCCAGGTCTATAAGTGTAAATTTCTTCGACATTTGAAAGGCGTAACGGGCAGGGTTGCCTTTATCGCACCTTCCTGCCCTTCCCTTTGCGTGGGGGACTCGCTCAGAGGGTAAAGCCTGTCCGGAATAGATCCATAGCCCTGAGCGACGGGCTGTCAGCCTACTTCAGAAGCCGCCGCCGCGTAAGCGCCAGCGCGATGACGTAACCCAGACTGCCGTAGATCAATAAAGCAGCCACGTGCAGCGCAACGCTGCCAGGCATGCGGCCGACCACCAGCGGTCGGGCCAGATCGATGGCGTGGCTGAGCGGCAGCCAGGCCGATACGCTTTGCAGCAGCGGCGGCAGTTGCGACACCGGGAAGAATACGCCGCACAGCAGGACCATCGGCGTGATCACCAAGGTGAAGTAATAGAGGAAAAAGTCGTAGCTCGGCGATACTGCGTTCATCACCAGGCCCATGCCACCGAAGCAGAAACCGACCAGCGCGACCACCGGGATGATCCATAGTGTCATCCAGAAACTGCCAAACAATCCCAGGCCCCAGATCACTGCCAGAATCGCCACGCCGGAGAGCAGGCTTTTCGACGTCGCCCAGGTCAGTTCGCCGAGCATGACGTCGTCGAGCGTCATCGGCGCATTGAGGATCGCGTCCCAGGTGCGCTGCACGTGCATGCGCGAGAAGCTCGAATACAGTACCTCGAAGGTGGCCGCGTTCATCGTGCTGTAGGCCACCGTGCCAGCGGCGAGAAAACTCAGGTACGACATGCCGTCGATGTCCGGCAACAGGCTGCCGAGACCGAAGCCGAGGCCCAGCATGTAGAGCATCGGGTCGGCCAGGTTGCCAAGGATGGACGGGATGGCGAGTTTTTTCCACACCAGATAGTTGCGTTGCCACACCGGGATGAAGCGCCACGATAGCTGGGGAACGCGAAAGTGCTTAATCACGCAGGTCTCTCCCCGTCAGTTTGAGGAAAACATCCTCTAGGTTGGAGGGGCGGTGGATGTAGCGTAGGGCGGGTACCTGTTTCAGCGCATCGATCACGCTGTCGGGAGTGGCGGTGTAGCAGAACAGGGTTTCACCGACGGTTTCGTGGCGCAGGCACAGCGTTGCAGCATGCGTGCGGGTCCAGTCGGCCAGTCCATCACCAAAAACTTCGACCACTGCGGGTTCGATATGCGCTTCGATCAGTGCGCGTGGCGCGCCTTCGACCACCAGGCGACCATGATCAAGGATGGCCAGACGGTCAGACAGTCGTTCGGCTTCGTCCATGAAATGCGTGGTCAGCACGATGGTCTTGCCTTCGGCGATCAGCCGGCGCAAGCCCTGCCAGATGAGGTGGCGCGCCTGCGGGTCGAGACCGGTGGTGGGCTCGTCGAGAAACAGGATTTCAGGATCGTGCACCAGCGCGCGGGCCAGTGTCAGCCGCCGTTTCATGCCGCCGGAAAGCTGCGTAATCTGCGCGTCGGCCTTGCTTGCGAGGCCGGCAAAGTCGAGCAGCATGGGCACCCGCGCTGTGACGGCGGCGCGGCTCATGCCGAAATAGCGGCCATAGGCGAGCAGGTTTTCACGTACCGAGAAATCCGGGTCCAGGTTGTCCATTTGCGGCACGACGCCGACTTTCATCCGGGCGGCACGGGCCTGTTGCGGCACGGCGATACCGGCAATTTCGATGCTGCCGCTGTCCGGCTCGGTCAGGCCGAGCAGCAGGCGCAAGGTGGTGGTTTTGCCCGCGCCATTGGGGCCCAGCAGGCCAAAGCATTCACCGCGCCGGACGCTCAGGTCGAGACCGCGCACCACCTCGGTCTCGCCGTATTTTTTGGTGAGCCCGCGTACTTTCAACATGGGCAGGACTCCGTGAAAGCCTGTTTTAACTCGCCGAGTTTGCCGTGAAAAAAATGTCCGGCGTTGGGGATGACCTTGGTCGCGATCTGCTGCTGCTCAGCCCAGCGCTGCATCGCGGCAGGCGGAATCAGTTCGTCGGCGTCGCCATAAATCAGCACGCTGTCGGGCGGCACGGGGTCGAATGCATACATCGTGACGGCAGGCGCGACAAGAATCAGGCGACGCGCATCGAGTTGCTGGCGCAGGCGATGCTGCACGAAGGCGCCGAACGAAAATCCCGCCAGCGCCCAGGGCAGGTTCGGATAGCTGGCTTCGACAAAGCGGGCGACCGCGAGCAGGTCTTCGGTTTCACCCCTGCCCGCGTCATAGGTCCCGTCGCTCATGCCGACGCCGCGAAAGTTCGGCCGCACGCTGACCCAGCCCGCTTCGTTGGCCGCTTTGGCCAGCGTGGTCACCACCTTGTTGTCGAGCGTGCCGCCATGCAATGGATGCGGATGCGCCACCAGCAGCAGGCCGCGACGTTCGCCTTCGGGGTCGTCGATGACGGTTTCCAGCTTGCCGACGGCTACAGGGATGCGGAGTTTGTAGCGCTTCACTGGTCGCGGATCATTTCAACTGCAGGCGTTCGACAATGCGCCCCTGTTTGAGGTGCACCTCGAATATTTCGTCGATATCGGACTCGTCCACGTAGGTGTACCAGACCGCTTCGGGATAGATCACGATCACCGGGCCTTCGTCGCAGCGATCGAGGCAGCCCGCGCTGTTGATACGACATTTGCCGGCACCCGTGAGGTGGGCATGCTTGGCTTTTTTCTTCAGGTAGTCGCGCATCTGCTGGCCGCCGGACACGCCGCAACAGGCGGCGCCGTCGTCACGCTGATTGGTGCAGAAAAAAACATGGTGAGAGAAATAAGGTTTAGTCATTAGAGGGTTCCGAGTATTTGGCCGCATTGCCGTGCGCCAGGTCGACCGGGTATTTCCGGCCGTTGATGACCAGCTTGTCGGCCGCGGCGTCCAGCAAATCGATATCGAGCAGGTCGGCCAGCCGCGTCAGGTAGATCAACACATCGGCGATTTCCTGGCGTACCGCTTCGTGCTGTGCCGCGCTCAGGTTCTGGCTTTGTTCCGCCGTCAACCACTGAAATGGCTCCAGCAGTTCCGCGGCTTCGACGCTCAGCGCCATCACCAGATTTTTGGGCGTATGAAAGACTTCCCAGGCACGCGCCTCGGCAAAGGCACGAACCTGTTGCCGCAGGGTTTCGAGCGAGTCGATGGCAGGTTGATTCATGAGCCGCATGATACCCCGGCAGGAGGCGAGCTTTTGACGCTTTTGGCGAGTAATCATCATGATCTGGCTGGCATGAGTGGTATACGGACGGGCAGGGCTCATGGCGACGCCACTTGGGGCATCTGGTGCGGGCCTTGCTTACTGTGAACCCTGATGGCTTTGCAGCATGAGGTCGAAATTTCAATTCGCTCAGGCATAATCGCAGCGGATAGCTTGCTTAATTAGAGGGAGGGTGGACATGCATACAATCAATACACTCATCGCACGCATCGGCGTTGTGGTTGCAATCGTGGCCATGGCGGGCTGCTCCAGTACCCCAACTTACCCGCCTGCGCCTGCCCAGGTCACTGAACGTGACTGGAACTATCAGCTGGGGCCAGGCGATTCGGTGAGCGTGTTCGTGTGGCGTAATCCAGAAGTGTCGGGTAGTTTTCCGATCCGCCCGGACGGCAAGATGACCATGAACCTGATCGAGGACCTGCAGGCTTCCGGCAAGACGCCCAGCCAGTTGGCGCGCGATATCGAGAAGGCGCTGTCGAAATACATCCAGGAACCCATTGCCACCGTGATCGTGGGCGGCGGCATCGGTCCTTATGACCAGCAGATCCGGGTCGTCGGCGAAGCCAGCACGCCGCAGGCGCTGGGTTATCGCGAAAACATGAGCCTGATCGATCTGATGATTGCCGTGGGCGGGCTGACCGACTTCGCGGACGGCAACAAGGCTTATTTGCAAAGGATCACGCCTGACGGCAAGCGCATCCAGCTGGGCGTGCGGCTTGAGGATCTCATCCGCAACGGTGATATCACGGCCAACGCCGACGTTCGTCCGGGCGATGTCCTGGTCATTCCCGAAAGCCTGTTCTGATCGTCAACACACCGTCAGCTGACGGTGTGTCTGTTTTGGTGGGATAGAGACTCTGCATGGATCAAGTACTGCAACAAATTTTAGGCTACGCCAAAGCCACCTGGCAGCGGCGTTGGTGGGGCGTGGCGGTAGCCTGGCTGGCGTGCATCGTCGGCTGGACCTGGGTCATGACGATTCCTGATCGCTATGAGGCGTCGTCGCGGGTGTATGTCGACACGCAGACCCTGCTCAAGCCGCTGCTGCAAGGCTTGACGGCCGAGCCCAACGTCGAGCAGCAGATCAAGCTGATGACGCGTCAGCTGGTCAGCCGGCCCACGCTGGAAAAGGTCGCGCGCATGACTGACTTGGATGTCAAGGCGAAAACCCCCGAACAAACCGAAGCCATGTACACCATCAAGTTTCAGGACGCGAACGCCGATCTGGCCAAAAAGGTCGTGCAGTCTTTGCTGACCATTTTTGTCGAAACCAGTCTCGGCAAAACCCGCCAGGATATTTCCAGTTCGCAGCGCTTTATCGAAGATCAGCTGCAGCAATATCAGCAGAAACTGACCGACTCGGAAAACGCGCTCAAGGAATTCAAGCAGAAGCACATCGGCATGATGCCGGGACAGGGCGGAGACTATTACGCCAAGCTGGCCGAAGTGTCGGCCCAGTTGCGTCAAGCCCAACTGGATCAACAGGAGGCGATCAATCGCCGCAATCAGCTCAAGCAGCAGCTGGCCGACGAGGAGCCGGAGCTGGTGGCTGCAGCAGCCGCTACGACGGATGGCGAGATTGACAGCCGTATCCAGGCCTTGCAGAAGCAGATGGATCAGTTGCGCCTGCAGTACACCGATCTGCATCCGGATATCCAGGCCAACAAGCGTCTGGTCGAGCGGCTGGAAGCGCAAAAGAAAACCGATATGGCTGCCCGCAAGGCAGATCCGGCGGGCTCCAAAATCCAGAACCCGGTTTATCAGCAGCTAACCATCGCCATTGCCGAGGCTGACGCAACGGTCGCTTCCTTGCAGGCGCGCGTGGGCGAGTATCAGCGACGCTATAACGAGTTGCGCAGTGCCTCCAACATGGTTCCGCAGGTCGAGCAGGAATACACCCAGCTGATGCGCGACTACGACGTCTATCGCCAGAATTACGATGCGCTGTTGAAGCGTCGTGAGTCGGTCACCATGTCGGGCGAGGTTGAAAGCAAGACCGATACCGTCGACTTCCGCGTGATCGACCCGCCCTTTGTGCCGAGTCAGCCCGCCTGGCCTAACCGCCCCATGCTGCTTTCCCTGGTGACGCTGGGCGGGCTGGGTGCTGGCGTGGTGGTCGCGTTCCTGCTGAGCCAGTTGCGCCGCACCGTGACGGATCGCCGCGTGCTGCGCGAGTTGACCGGTTTGCCCTTGCTGGGCGCGGTATCGCGGGTGGAAACGGATGAAACCCGTCGCCGCAAACGCAAGGGCTTGCTGACTTATCTGGCCGCCCTCGGTAGTTTGATCGCCGCGTACGGCGGAGTCATGGTCCTGCAATTGGTCATGTCGCGTGCCGGCTAGGAGAAACCATGAGCATTATTGAAAAAGCGGCAGGAAAAATCGGCACCGGCGCGCCCAGGCCGGGCGTTGTGGCCAATCCGGCCGAGATGGCGCGAGATGCCAGCCTGATTGAGAGTGCGCTCAGCAAGCAAGGCAGTTCACACGCCTCGCCTTTCATCGCGACGACGGTCGAGCCGATTTTCAGTGACCCCGATACCTCGGTGATGGAGGGCAACAGTCAGGTGCAATCGATCAACCTGGCGCGCCTGCATCGCATGGGCGTGGTGTCGCCGGATGCCGAGAAGAGCAAAATTCTGGCGCGCCTGCATCGCATGGGCGTGGTGTCGCCGGATGCCGAGAAGAGCAAAATTGCAGAAGAGTTCCGCATCATCAAGCGGCCCTTGATCGCCAACGCTTTTGGACAGGGCGCGGCGCGAGTCAAGAACGGCAACCTCATCATGGTGACCAGTTCGCTGCCGGGAGAAGGCAAAAGCTTCTGCGCCATCAATCTGGCCATCTCGATGGCGATGGAAATGGATCGCACCGTACTGCTGATCGACGCCGACGTCGCCAAGCCCCGGGTTCCGGAATACCTCGGCATCCATGCCGACAAGGGCCTGCTGGATGTGCTGCAGGACAAAAATCTCAAACTGTCCGATGTGATGATCAAGACCGACATCGCCAAGCTGACTATTTTGCCGGCCGGCCGCACCTACAAGCGCGCAACCGAATTGTTGGCGAGCGCCGCGATGACCCGTTTGATCGAGGATATCGGCAATCGGTATCCCGACCGGATCATTTTGTTCGACTCCCCGCCGTTGCTGGCGACCAGCGAATCCAGCGTGCTGGCGACGCATATGGGGCAGATCGTCATGGTGGTGGAGGCCGAAAAAACCTCTCAGGATGCGGTGCGCGAAGCGCTTAGCCACATTCAGTCGTGCGAAGTCGTGGGCATGTTGCTGAATAAAACCACGCCGACCCCAGGTGCAGATTATTACTATGGCCACTATGGCAGTTACGGAAAATAAGGCGTATCCGCGCAAGGAGAAGCGGGTCTTGTCGCGGCGCATCCCGTTGGCGCTCCTTGCGGCCGGGGTCGCGCTGCTTGCCCGCCCGGCATGGGCACTGGATTGGCGGTTTGGGCCATCGTTGGGCGGCACGGCGACCTATACCGATAACGCCAACCAGAGTAACGCCAGCCCGGAAGACGCGATGATCTTCACCGTGAGGCCGGGCTTCAGTCTGCGCTCTGAAGGCTCGCGTCGCGTTCAGGCCAACCTGAACTATGGCCTGTCGGGGGTGGCGCGTTATGGCGAAGACCAAAGCACGGACATCAATCACAACCTGGGTGCACTCGGCAAAGCAGAACTGATCGAGGACTTCCTGTTTGTGGACGGAACCGCGCGAGTTTCGCAGGAGCTGATTTCGCTGACGGGTTCGCCGGCCGATGCCAACACCAATGACAGCAACCGCGCGACCGTCGGCACCTATTCGATCAGCCCCAATATCCAGAAGCGGCTGGGAACGTTCGCCAATGCGCAGGCGCGCTACACTACCAGCGGTGCGATTTTCGAGAATGATGCGGCCTCCAATTCCAACGTGAATGCATTTACAGCCGGTCTGACCAACGGCAGCCGCTTCAATAATTTAAGCTGGGGCGTCAACTATTCCCTGCGCAAGGCGAACAACAGCACCACCGCAGATACCACCTTTGAGCGCGTCAGCGCGAGCGCTGGCTATGCGCTGACCCGCAAATTCCGGGTATTCGGCACCGTGGGCCAGGATTGGAACGACTACCTCAGCACCAGCGGAACCGACGGCTCGTCGTGGAGCGCGGGGTTGGGCTGGTCGCCCTCCCGCCGTACCAGTGTCGAGGCTTCGTTTGGCGAACGCTATTTTGGTAATACCTACAGTCTGTCTGCGAGTCATCGCACCCGGGTATCACGATGGACGGCCAGTTATTCGGAAAATGTCAGCGATATTTCGCAGCAGTTGCTGGATGCGAGCAGCCGTGTTTTCTGGGTCTGTGACGGGACATTGCGGGAAACCGCTGGCATTACTCAGCCCCAAGAAGCCTGCCCAACCAACTGGGACGGGCCAATATCGGCAGGCCAACTGGCGACTGATTACATTAGCCTCGGCCTCACGATTTCCGATCTGGTGGCAGCCAATCTGCCCGGCTTTGGTCTTGCCGGTGGCGTCTACGTTATCAAGAGCTTTACGGCCGGTGTGTCATGGGATATCGGGCGCCTGGGCTTCGGGTTGTCGGCGCGCGATACCAAACGAATTTATCAGGAACTGGGTGGCGCGCAGGATCATGTTCAGGGTTTGACGGGTTCCGTAAACTATCGTGTGTCGCCCCGCACCAACAGCTATAGCAGCCTGTCGCTGACGCGTACCAATATTGATGCAGCGCTGACTGGCGGCACGGCGCGTGAGGATGACCTGCTCAGCCTTAGCCTGGGCCTCAGCCATCGTTTTGCCGAGAAGCTCAACGGCGCGTTGACATTACGCCATACCCAACGGGATTCGAACGCAGCCAATTCCGACTACGCCGAAAACAGCCTCACTGCCTCGGTCAACAAGCGTTTCTGACCGATCGTACGGGTTGGCATGTCCCTTGCGTAGAGTAGACGGGGCAAGCCAATCCGGCCGCCAACCTCCAACGGATCGTTCATGTACGAAGACTATTACCGTTTCAGCGCCAAACCGTTTCAGCTCAATCCGGATCCGCGTTTCTTTTTCGGATCCAAGGGCCACAAACGGGCGATGGCTTATCTCGACTATGGGCTGTCGCTGGGCGAGGGTTTTATTGTCATTACCGGCGAAGTGGGCGCGGGTAAAACCACGCTGGTGCGCAACCTGTTTCGTCAGCTCGAAACGCATAATCTGGTTGCGGCGCAACTGGTCTCGACCCAGCTCGATGCCGAGGACACGCTGCGCAGCGTGGCCGCTTCGTTCGGGCTGGAGCACGAAGGCCTGACCAAGTCCGCGCTGCTGAAAAACATCGAGGATTTTTTCATCGCCGCGACGCGTCAGGGCAAGCGCGTCCTGCTGGTGGTGGACGAGGCGCAAAACCTGACACCGCGCGCAGTGGAAGAGTTGCGCATGCTGTCCAATTTCCAGAACGACGAACGTTCGCTGATCCAGACTTTCCTGCTCGGGCAGCCCGAGTTTCGCGGCATCCTGCAAAGCCCCAACATGCAGCAGCTGCGCCAGCGCGTCGTGGCCTCTTACCATCTGGGCCCGTTGGGTGCAGACGAGACCCGGGGCTATATCGAGCACCGTTTGCGCACCGTCGGCTGGCAGGGGGTTCCCGGGTTTGACGACGAGGCGTTTGCCGAGCTGCATCGCTTTACCGGCGGCATTCCACGCCGCCTCAATACAACTTGTGACCGCCTGCTGCTGTTTGGCTTTCTCGAAGAAAAAAGTCATTTCGGCGTCGCTGAACT
Organism: Hydrogenophilales bacterium 12-61-10; assembly: GCA_002279795.1. GTDB lineage: Bacteria > Pseudomonadota > Gammaproteobacteria > Burkholderiales > Thiobacillaceae > Thiobacillus. Next base: position 33,072 of record NCCT01000019.1, on the reverse strand, counting down.
CAACGAAGTGATCGCTGACCTCAAGAATGAAATCGCGCATCAGGATTTCAGCGGATCGAGCGGCCTCAATGGTCAGCCCTCCCAGGAAGGCGCGGCTTCGAGTGAAGACACCGCACGGCTGGTGCAGCGCGTCGAGCAGATGGAGCGCTCCGTCAGTCGAATCCTGCCCATCGTGCGCAAAATTCTGTTCACCGTGAGCGAACGCAATGCCGCGGCTGAAGACGATGCGTCGCCTGACAACCCCGACATTACGCACTAGCCATCCTTCATGACCATGACTCAAGTTCTGTGTGTCGCGGGTGCGCGTCCCAATTTCATGAAAATTGCGCCGGTCATGGCCGCGCTGGCCGAGACTGGCATTGCCGCGCAGCTGCTGCACACCGGCCAGCATTACGATGCGGCAATGAGCGATGGCTTTTTTGCCGACCTCGGCATCCCGCGTCCGGACCATCATCTTGAAGTTGGATCGGGCAGCCATGCGGTGCAGACAGCCGAGGTGATGAAGCGCTTTGAACCCGTTCTCGACAGCGTGCAGCCCCAAGCGGTGCTGGTGGTGGGTGACGTCAATTCCACCATCGCCTGCGCGCTGGTGGCGGCCAAGCGCGGCGTGCGGGTGATCCATGTCGAAGCCGGATTGCGCAGCTACGACCGCAGCATGCCGGAGGAAATCAATCGCGTTCTGACCGATCAGATTTCTGATTTGCTGTTCACGACCGAAAAAAGCGCGCTGGCCAACTTGCTGCGCGAGGGCATCGACCCCGCACGTGTCGAGTTCGTCGGCAATGTGATGATCGACACCCTGTACCGCAATCTTGAACGCGCCGTGCCCAGCAGCCAGACGCTGGGGGCGGCGCTGCCGGCCTATGCCGTGTTGACGCTGCACCGGCCGTCGAATGTCGACGATCCGGCCACGCTGGCTGCGTTGCTCGATGTGATCGGCGAAATCAATGCCGTCTTGCCGGTGGTGCTGCCGCTGCATCCGCGCACGCGCGGCAATATCGAAAAATTCGGCCTGACCGCCAAGCTCGATGCGCTGCGCATCTTGCCGCCGCTGGGCTATCTCGAGATGCTCGGGCTGATGCGCGATGCAAAACTGGTGTTGACCGATTCGGGCGGCATCCAGGAAGAAACTACCGCGCTCGGCGTGGCGTGCCTCACGCTGCGCGACAACACCGAGCGCCCGATCACGCTGACCGAGGGCACCAATACCCTGGTCGGTGCGGATCCGGCCGCGATTCGCACGGCGTTCGACCAGCTGATGACGGATGGTGGTCGTGCCGGGTGCATCCCGGAGTACTGGGATGGCCGTGCCGCGATGCGTATCGCGCATACGATCAAGGGCTGGTTGCCGCAACCGGCCGGCGTCAGGGGAAGCTGAATGGCCCGCATGAAAAATGCGATGTCGATCGACGTCGAGGATTATTTCCAGGTATCGGCATTTGCGCCGACGATTTGCCGCGAAGACTGGGACAGCATGCCGTGCCGGGTCGAGCGCAACATCGACGTGATTTTGCAACTGCTCGACGAGGCAGGCTCCAGCGCGACTTTCTTTACCCTTGGCTGGATTGCCGAACGCTACCCGCAGGTCGTGCGGCGGATCGTCGACGGCGGTCACGAGCTCGCCAGTCATGGCTACGGCCATCAGCGCGTGTCGGATCTCACGCCGGAACAGTTTCGGCATGACATTACCCACGCCAAGCACATCCTCGAAGACCTCGGCGGAATCCCGGTTCGCGGCTACCGCGCGCCGAGTTTTTCGATCAACCAGAACAACTGGTGGGCGGTCGAGGAACTGCAAAATGCCGGCTACGTCTACAGTTCGAGCATTTATCCGGTCAAGCACGATCACTACGGAATGCCGGACGCGCCCCGTTTTCCCAATCGCCCCAACGGTGTCGACGGCATACTGGAACTGCCGCCCACCACGCTTGAGCTGCTGGGCCGCAACCTGCCGGCGGCAGGCGGCGGCTGGTTCAGGCTGTTGCCCTATTCGATGTCGCGCTGGATGTTGCGACGTGTGAATGCGCAGGATCAGGTCCCCTGCATGTTCTATTTCCACCCGTGGGAAATGGACGCCGAACAGCCGCGCCAGCCCGGCCTGTCGGCCAAAACGCATTTTCGGCATTACGTCAATTTGCAACGTATGCCGGGCAGAATGAAAAAACTCCTGAACGATTTTGAATGGGATCGCGTCGACCGCGTGTTCCTTCCGGCGCTTTGAACATGCCAGTTGAACTTCCACAAGGGCACGCGACTATCGCGGTGTCCACGTCCCCTGTGACCGTGCGTGCAGCGTCGGCAAACGACGTGTCGCGCTGGGATGCTTTTGTGCTGACGCATCCGGACGCCACGTTTTTTCATCGCATAGGCTGGAAGCGGGTGATTGAACAGGCATTTGGCCATCGCAGCCATTATTTGCTGGCCGAACGCGATGGCTCCATCGTCGGCGTGCTGCCGCTGGCCGAAATTAAAAGCCGTCTGTTCGGCCATAGCCTGGGTTCATTGCCGTTTTGCGGTGGGCGCGCTCGAATACCGCAATCAGGTCGCGCAGCATGTCGACTGGCCAGCCAAAGACCTCTACGTCACTTTCAAGAAGGCCATCGAACCCGAAACCGAAGCCAATATGAACGCCATTCCGCGCAAGCAGCGCGCGATGGTCAGAAAGGGCATCAAGGCCGGGCTCACGGGCGAGATCGATCATGACACCACGCGTTTCTTTCAGGCCTATTCGGCCAGCGTGCACCGGCTCGGCACGCCAGTTTTTTCGCGCAAGTTTTTCCAGTTGCTCAAGGACGAGTTTGGCGATCATTGCGAAGTGCTGACCATCGTGCTCGGCGAGCAGGTGATCGCCAGCGTGATGTCGTTCTATTTCCGCGACGAAGTGCTGCCGTACTACGGCGGCGGCGGCGATGCGGCGCGCGCCGTGGCGGGCAACGATTTCATGTACTGGGAACTGATGCGGCGCGCCTGCGAGCGTGGCATCAAGGTGTTCGACTTTGGCCGCAGCAAGCGCGGCACCGGCTCGTTCGACTTCAAGAAGAACTGGGGCTTCGAACCGACGCCGCTGCACTATGAATATTTTCTGGTGAACGATAGCGACGTGCCGGAAATCAATCCACTCAACCCGAAATACCGCCTGTTCATTCAGGCCTGGAAGAAGATGCCGCTGGCGGTTGCCAATGTGATCGGGCCGCACATCGTCAAGAATCTGGGCTGATCGATGGAGGGTTTGCTGTTCCTCGCACATCGCATTCCGTTTCCCCCCAACAAGGGCGACAAGATTCGCTCGTTCCACTTGTTGCGCCACTTGAGCACACGCTATGCCGTCCATCTCGGGGCGTTCGTCGATGACCCGGACGACTGGCAGTATCTCGACGCATTGAAACCCTATTGCGCGTCGATCAAGCTGCTGCCGTTGAATCCGCGCCGGGCCAGGCTGGCGAGCCTGACGGGTTTGTTCAGCGGCGAAGCGCTGACGCTGCCGTACTACCGCAACCGCGAATTGACGCAATGGGCGGCTGGGCTTGCGGCAAGTGGCACGGTGACGCACGGATTGGCGTATTCGTCGGCGATGGCGATGTTCATGCCGTCCACGTTGGCGCGGCGGGTGATCGACATGGTCGACGTCGATTCGGACAAATGGACGCAATACGCGTCGACCCAGCGCTGGCCGATGTCGTGGGTATACGCGCGCGAAGGCCGCAAGCTGGCGGACTGGGAGGCGCGGGTGGCACAGGATTTCGATGCCACCCTGCTGGTGTCGCATGATGAAGCGGCGCTACTGCAGCAGCGCGTTCCGCTGGCGAGAGACCAAATCGGGGCCTTCGAAAACGGCGTCGATGCCGACTATTTTTCGCCCGCGCGCGACTACCCGAACCCCTATTCCGCCGAGGTACAGGGCGTCGTTTTCACCGGCGCAATGGACTACTGGCCCAATGTCGATGCTGTCAGCTGGTTTGCCGAGCGGATTTTTCCGGCGATTCGCGATGCGGTCCCGGCCGCGCAGTTCGCCATCGTCGGCAGCCGCCCCAGTGCGGCGGTGCTTGCGCTGGCGCGTCAGCCGGGGGTGATCGTCACCGGCAGCGTGCCGGATGTTCGCCCCTGGCTGGCGCATGCCGCGTGCGCCGTCGCACCTTTGCGCATCGCGCGCGGCGTGCAGAACAAGGTGCTCGAAGCGATGGCCATGGCGCGTCCGGTCGTCGTCAGCGCCCAGGCCGCGGAAGGCATCCGCGCCGAGGCCGGGCGCGATTTCATTCTGGCGCATGGCGAGGCGGAATTTGCCCAGGCCGTGGTCAAGCAGTTGCAGGGTGCGACGTCCGCCGCGCCCGCACGCGCGTGCATCCTGGCGCATTACGACTGGGCGGCCAGTTTGCGCCGCATCGACCCCCTGTTTGAACCGGTCGCGGTTCAGCCCCCCGTACTGGAGACTTACCCGCATGTCACGCCCGCCTGATTCCCTGCCTGCCGCCCCGCGCGGCTGGCTGTTGCCCGCCGGTCTGACGGTCGCGGTGTTGCTGTTGCTGATCGCGGTGTTCTGGCCGACGTTTTATTCGATGGCCGCAGTGTGGGAACGCTCGGAAACCTTTGCGCACGGCTACCTGATCTTTCCGATCAGCGCCTGGCTGGTGTGGCGGATGCGCGGCGAACTGGCGCTTCTACAGCCGCAGCCGGATTTGCGTGGTCTGATCGTGATGGCACTGGCGGGGCTGGGCTGGTTGCTGGCGGACGCCGGCAGCGTCAATGTGGCGGCGCAGGCTGCCTTCATCACCCTGCTGATCGCGGCGGTGTGGACGCTGCTCGGCTGGCAGGTGTTCCGCGCGCTGCTGTTTCCCCTGATGTTCCTGTTTTTCGCCGTGCCGGTGGGCGAGTTCCTGATCCAGCCGCTGATGGGCGTGACCGCCGATTTCACCGTGGCGATGCTGCAGTTCACCGGGATTCCGGTGTATCGCGAAGGCACTTTTTTCAGCATTCCGAGCGGCGACTGGTCGGTGGTCGAAGGCTGCTCGGGGCTGCGCTACCTGATCGCGTCGATCACGCTGGGCGTGCTGTACGCCTACCTGACCTATCGTTCATGGCAGCGCCGGCTGCTGTTCACCCTTGCCGCAATGGTCGTGCCGGTGTTCGCCAACAGCGGGCGCGCCTACATGATTGTGATGATCGCCCACCTGTCCGACATGAAGCTGGCGCTGGGGGTCGATCACTATATTTACGGCTGGGTGTTCTTCGGCATCGTCATGCTGCTGCTGTTCTGGATCGGCAGCTTCTGGCGCCAGGACGAAGCGCCACAATCGACGCGTCCTGCTGCCGCGCCGCAGGCCGCTGCCGGCGCTCGCGGGCGCCCTCTCTGGCTGGCCGGCACGGCAGTGCTGCTGGTCGCCAGCCTGTGGCCGGTGTACGCGATCTGGCTCAATGAGCGGCCATTGCCCGAGATGACGGCTTTGCAGGTCGAACCGGGCGGCGGCTGGCAGCCTGCCGCGGCCTTTACCCGCTGGACGCCGCACTGGGTTGGCGCTGATCGCCAGCTACGCCAGTCGTTTGCCCAGGCAGGCAACAACGTGTTGCTGGAACTCAACTACTACGTGACCCAGCGCCAGGATGCCGAACTGATCAATTCGCAAAATTTCATGATCCGGCAGAAGGATCCGGCCTGGTCGAACATCGGCGAAAAAATTGCCGACGTGACGATCGGCGGGGCGTCGCGCCAGGTCCGTCAGGCCAAACTGCGCGGCAGCGACGGCCAGCGCCTGCTGGTGTGGCAGTGGAACCTGATCGACCAGCGCCCGGTCGTGAACGACCAGATCGCCAAGCTGGTTCTGGCGACCGACCGGGTGCAGCTGAAGCGCGACGACGGCCTGTCGGTACTGATCGCCACGCCTTATCTGGAAGGCGAAATGGACGCTGCGGCCGCAACGCTGGCGCGTTTTGCGGCCGACATGCAGAAGCCAATCGGACGCGCACTCGATCAGATAAATGGGCAGTGACGTGATTCCGCACATCGTGCATGTCGTTCACCGCTTTGATACCGGCGGCATGGAAAACGGCATGGTCAACCTGTTCAACACCCTGCCGCCCGAGCGCTACCGTCACACGGTGGTGGCGCTGACCGATTTCAGCGACTTTCGCCGTCGCATCACGGCGCAGCCGGTCGGCTTCTTTGCCCTGCACCGCCCGCCGGGTCGCGGCCTCGGCTGGATGCTGCGTTTGCGCAGGCTGTTGCGCCAGCTGCAGCCTGATCTGGTGCACACGCGCAATCTGGCCGCGCTCGAAGCGCAGCTGGTGGCGGCCGCGTCCGGCATCCGCGCCACCGTACATGGCGAACATGGACGCGATGTGTTCGACCTCTACGGGCAGAACCGCAAGTACAACCTGATCCGGCGTGCCATCCGGCCCTTCGTCTCGAACTACATCGCGGTGAGCCAGGATCTCGAAAACTGGCTGCGCGAGACCATTCATGTGCCGCCACGCCGGCTGCACCAGATCTACAACGGCGTCGACAGCGTGAAATTCCATCCGCGTATCGGCGCGCGCCCCGATTTTGCGCACCCCGACAGCATCGTGTTCGGCTCGGTGGGACGCATGGTCGAGGTCAAGGACTACCCGACCCTGACGCGCGCCTTCATCCAGATGGTGCGCCAGCAGCCCGAGCGCGACGAACGGGCGCGTCTGGTGCTGGTGGGAGAAGGGCCGGCGCGCGCCGTCTGTCAGGGCCTGCTGCAGCAGGCCGGGCTGGCGCATCTGGCCTGGCTGCCGGGCGAGCGCCACGATATTGCAGATATCATGCAGGCCTTCGATGTGTTCGTGCTGCCGTCCAAGAACGAAGGCATTTCCAATACCCTGCTCGAGGCCTTGGCGAGCGGTTTGCCGGTGATTGCCACCGCGGTCGGCGGCAATGTCGAACTGGTGCAGACGGGGGTCAACGGCATGCTGGTGCAGCCCGGCGATGTGTCCGCCATGGCACAGGCCTTGCTGGGGTATCTGGACGCGCCGGCACGGATTGCCGAACAGGGCCATGCCGCACGGCGGCAGGCCGTTCAGCGTTACAGCATTCCGGCGATGGCCGAGGCGTATGCGGCGGTGTACGACCTGACGCTGCAGCGCAAGCGCTGAAACCCCGTCGAACGGCGCGAAAACCTGACACGAACCGAGACCGAATAATTGTATGTGTGGCATTACCGGCATTTTCGATACCCGTGGCGCGAGCGAGATTTCCCGCGAGCTGCTGCATACGATGAACGAAACCCAGTTCCATCGCGGCCCCGACGAAGGCGGCCTGCATCTGGAGCCCGGCGTGGGTCTGGGCCACCGGCGGCTGTCGATCATCGACCTGTCGTCCGGACAGCAGCCGCTGTTCAACGAAGACGGCTCGGTGGTGGTGGTGTTCAACGGCGAGATCTACAACTTTCAGGAACTGGTGCCCGAACTTGAGGCGCTGGGCCACGTGTTCCGCACCCATTCGGACACCGAAGTCATCGTCCACGCCTGGGAGGCCTGGGGCGAGGCCTGCGTCGCACGCTTTCGCGGCATGTTCGCGTTTGCCTTGTGGGACCGCAATCTGGGCACACTTTTCGTGGTGCGCGACCGCTTCGGCGTCAAGCCGCTGTATTACGCGTTTCTCGACAGCGGTGAATTCATTTTCGGCTCTGAACTGAAGGCGCTGATGGCGCACCCCGGTCTCGGCCGCACCATCGATCCGTGCGCTGTCGAAGAGTATTTCGCCTACGGCTACGTGGCGGAGCCGCGCACGATATTCAAGGGCTGCGCCAAGCTGCCGCCGGGGTTTACCCTCACCCTCAAGCGCGGTCAGCCTGCGGCCCAGCCGAAGCAATACTGGGACATGCCGTTCACCCCGGTTGCAGTGAAAGATGAAGCAAGCGCCATGGACGAGCTGGTCGAACGGCTCAAGGACTCGATCCGGCTGCGCATGATTGCCGATGTGCCGCTGGGCGCCTTCCTGTCGGGCGGGGTCGATTCCAGCGCGGTGGTGGCGATGATGGCGACGCAATCCGACACGCCGGTCAACCGGCGTTCAACGAAATCGAGTTCGCCCAGCAGGTGGCGGACCGCTACAAGACCACGCACCATGTCGAGACCGTCGCCGCAGACGATTTCAGCCTGGTCGACAAGCTGGCAAATGTATACGACGAACCCTATGCCGACTCGTCCGCGCTGCCGACCTACCGGGTCTGCGAACTGGCCCGCAAACACGTGAAAGTGGCGCTGTCGGGCGACGGCGGCGACGAGCATTTTGCCGGCTACCGGCGCTATCGCTGGTTCCGCTACGAAGAGCGGATGCGCGCGGTGATGCCGCTGGCGTTGCGCCGCCCGCTGTTCGGCGTGCTCGGCAAGCTGTATCCCAAGGCCGACTGGGCGCCGAAAGTGTTTCGCGCCAAAACCACGTTCGAAGCGCTGGCGCGCGACACCGTCGAAGGCTATTTTCACGGCGTGTCACTGCTGTCCGACGCCCAGCGCAAGCAACTGTTTTCACCCTCCTTCAAGCGCGAACTGCAGGGTTATGAGGCGGTCGACGTGCTGCGCCGTCACGCAGCCGCGTCGCCCACCGACGACCCCTTGTCGCTGGTGCAATACCTCGACATGAAGACCTATCTGGTGGGCGACATCCTCACCAAGGTCGACCGCGCCAGCATGGCGCACGCGCTCGAAGTGCGCGAGCCGCTGCTCGACCACGAGCTGATGGGCTGGGTGTCGGGGCTGCCGACCGATCTCAAGCTGCGCGGCAGCGAAGGCAAATACCTGCTGAAAAAGTCGATGGAGCCCTATCTGCCGAACGACGTTCTGTACCGCAAGAAAATGGGCTTCTCGGTGCCGCTGGCCGCGTGGTTCCGCGGTCCGCTGGCGGCCACCATCCGCAGCGTGGTGCTGGGCGAGCGGCTGGCTTCGACCGGGCTGTTCAACCAGGGTTTTCTGCGTGACGTCGTCGAGGCGCATCAGAGCGGACGGCGCGATTACTCGGTAATCCTGTGGACGGTCTTGATGTTCGACGCCTTCCTCGCTCAGGTGCTCGGCCTGGACGCCAGCGATCGGGCGGCGGCATGAAGATCCTGCACGTTTTCGACCACACCCTGCCGCTGCATTCCGGCTACACCTTCCGCAGCGCCGCGATCCTGCGCGAACAGCGCAAGCTGGGCTGGGACACCCATCACCTGTCGGGCCCCAAGCAGATCAATTGCAGCGTCGCCGAAGAAGACGCCGACGGCCTGCATTTTTACCGCACGCCGAAACCGACCGGATTGCTGGCGAAACTGCCGGGCGCCGATCCGTTTGCGGTGATGGGCGCGATCGAGTCGCGCCTGCTTGAACTGGCCAGAACCCTGCGTCCCGATGTCATCCACGCGCATTCGCCGGTACTCGATGCGGTGCCGGCGATCCGCGTCGGCCGCATGCTGGGGATCCCGGTGGTGTACGAAATCCGCGCGTTCTGGGAAGACGCGGCGGTAGATCACGGCTCGACCCGCGAAGGCAGCCTGCGCTACAAGCTGACCCGCGCGCTGGAAACCTGGGCGGTCAAAAACGCCGATGCCGTCACCGTCATCTGCGAAGGCCTGCGGCAGGATCTGGCAGCGCGCGGCATCGCGCCCGACAAAATAACGGTGATTCCGAACGCGGTCGATATCGACAAATTTGCCGTTGGAGGCAGGCCCGACCCCGAGCTGAAAATGAAGCTGGGTCTCGGCACCAGCCGCGTGCTGGGATTCATCGGCTCGTTCTACGCCTACGAGGGCCTCGACCTGCTGCTCGACGCGCTGCCGGCGATCCTCAGGCAGATGCCTGATGTGAAAGTGCTGCTGGTCGGCGGTGGACCACAGGAGATGGCGCTGAAGCAGCAAGTGATGGCGCTTGATCTGAAGGAACGGGTGATTTTTACCGGGCGGGTGCCGCACGGCGACGTGAACCGCTATTACGACCTGATCGATGTGCTGGTGTATGCGCGCCACCCGATGCGCCTGACCGAGCTGGTGACGCCGTTGAAGCCGCTGGAAGCGATGGCGCAGGAGCGGTGCTGAAAAACGAGGCAGGCTGGGCGGCGATGAAGCGCAACGGCCGCGCCTTCGTCGAATCCGAGCGCAACTGGACCGCCAGCGTGGCGCGTTATCGCGACGTGTATGGCCGGCTGATCGAGGGCGCGCGCCTTGGCTGAGGCAAAGGCGGCGACGGGTCGCATCGACCTGGTCGTGTTCAGTGCGCTGTTTCCGAGCGCCGTGCGGCCGGGCGCGGGGCTGTTCATCCGTGAACGCATGTTCCGCGTCGCCCGCCAGCGGCCGCTCGCCGTGGTGTCGCCGCAGCCGTGGTTTCCCGGTCAGGCGCTGATTCGCCGCTGGCGTCCGGGTTATCGTCCCGCTGCTCCCGCGCTGGAAATGCAACAGGGCATCCGTGTCTACCACCCGCGCTTTCTATCGTTTCCCGGCGTGCTGCGTGGACTCGATGGCTGGTCGATGGCGCTCTGCAGCTACTGGCTGGTGCGGCGGCTGAAGCGGCAGGGCGCGCGGCTGATCGATGCACATTTCGCCTACCCCGACGGCGAAGCCGCCACCCGGCTCGGCCGCTGGCTCGGCCTGCCGGTGACGATCACCCTGCGCGGCACCGAAGTGCCGCACAGCCGCAATCCAGTGTTGCGTCCGCGCCTGGCGCGCGCCCTGCGCCGCGCGACCCGGGTGTTTGCCGTATCGGATTCGCTGCGGCGGCTGGCGCTGGAGCTGGGTACCCCGGCCGAGCGTACCGAGGTGATCGGCAACGGCGTCGATGTGGCGCGCTTTCATCCAGTCGAGCGGATGAAAGCGCGTGAACGCTTCAACCTGCCAGCGGATGCTCAGGTACTGATTTCGGTGGGCGGGCTGGTGGAGCGCAAGGGAATGCACCGCGTCATCGACTGTCTGCCTGCATTGCTGGTGCGCCATTCTGCGCTGCATTACCTGATCGTCGGCAGCGGCGGTCCGGAAGGGGACATGCGTCCCGAACTGGAGGCGCAGGTTGCGCGGCTGGGGCTGGCTGGGCGAGTGCATTTTCTTGGCACGGTGGCGCCGGACGAGCTGAAATGGCCGCTGTCGGCGTCTGACGTCTTTGTGCTGTCCACCCGCAACGAAGGCTGGGCGAACGTGTTTCTCGAAGCGATGGCGTGCGGGCTGCCAGTGATCACCACAGATGTCGGTGGCAATGCCGAAGTGGTCTGTCGCACCGAACTGGGCAGCATCGTGCCGTTCGGCGATGCTGCCGCCCTGACGGCGACACTCGATGCTGCGTTCGCCAAACCATGGGACCGCGCTGCGATCCTGGCGTATGCCGAGGCCAATCAATGGGACAAGCGGGTGGCGCAGTTGCTGCACGCTTTCGCGCCGATGCTGGCGAGTCCGGATACCACGCCAGAACCGGCGGCGGCCGCCAAGTCATGACCACCGCGGCGCCACGCACCCCGCCCAAACCGACTACTGGCCATGACGCCCGCAGCCTGTCACTGCGCCTGCGGCACGCGTTGTGGCGCAAGGCCAAGGTCTGGCGCCAGCGTGTCCTGCCGCGCCCGCTGGCGCAGCATGTATTCGTTGCCGGCATGCAGCGCTCCGGCACCAATTTGCTGATGGACGTGCTGGACGCCAGCGCCGCGACCCAGGTGTTTCACGAGACCGATGCGCGCGCGTTCGAGCGCTACGAGATGCGCGATGTGGCCGTGATCCGGCAGCTCGCTCGCCAGTGCCCGGCGCCGGTGTTCGTGGTGAAGGCGCTGTGCGAGCTTGACCGCATCAAATCCCTTATGGAGAGTTTCACGCCAGCGCACACCCTGTGGGTGGTGCGCGACTGGCGCGACAGCGTGAACTCGGCCATCAAGTCGTTCGACAATTTTGTTCCGCAGTGGCAGCGACTGGTGGACGGCGATACAGAAGACTGGCGCGGGCGCGGCATGTCGGCTGCTACCCGCGAACTGCTTGTGGCGCTGTACCGCCCGGACGCCAGCGAGGCCGAAGGCGCGGCCATCATGTGGTTCTACCGCAATGTGCTGTTTTTCGAGCAGCAATTGGCGGCCGATCCGCGCGTGCGCGTGGTGTTTTACGAAAATCTGGTGCAGCAGCCGATGCGTGAAGTCGCTGCGGTATACGATTTTCTAGGCCTGCCCGGATTCAATGCCGCCAAGGCCCGCCGCATTCACGCGCATTCGGTCAAGCGCCGCAACCCGCCCGACATCGCGCCTGCGGTGACTGCCCTGTGCGACGAATTGTTGGCGCGCTTTGCGGCGTTGCCTGTGCGAAAGTCGACATGAGCGTGCCGGCCTGGTTTGCCCGAAGCGTGTTTCGCGCGCAGGAAGCCGCGATGAAGCGGCCGACTTTTGCCGTGCTGGCCGGACTGGAGCGCAGCCAGTGGCTGTCGCCCGAAGCCATGCAGGCCGAACAGACCCGGCGCCTCAATCAGCTGTTGCACAGCGCCTTGTTGCATAGCCCTTGGCATGCCGCGCGCTTGCACGAGGCGGGCCTGGCTGACCGGGTGCGGGCAGGCGCGGCCACGCTGGCCGATCTGGCGTTGCTGCCCACCATGAACAAGCGCGACGCGCGTGACAACGTCGAGCAGCTGGTCTGGCGTGGCGTGCCGGGCGGGGTATTCAAATACACTACGGGCGGCTCCAGCGGCGAACCGCTGATTTTCTATTTCGGCCGCGCGCGTCAGGCAGCCGACGCGGCCGGACGCCTGCGCGCGCGCCGCTGGTGGGGCGTCGAGCCAGGCGCGCGCGAGGTCTATTTGTGGGGCGCGCCGGTGGAACTGAACAAGACCGACCGCATCAAGACCGTGCGCGACCGTCTGGTCAACCAGTTGTTGCTCAATGCATTCGAAATGTCACCCGCACGGATGGACGATTATCTGGGCGCGCTGCAAGCCTGGAACCCATTGGCCATTTACGGCTACGCGAGCAGTTTGGCCTTGCTGGCGGCACATGCCGAAGCACGCGGCGTCGCGCTCAGGTTGCCCGCGTTGCGCGTGGTCAGCGCCACCGGCGAGCCCTTGTTCCCGCACCAGCGCGAGTTGGTCGAGCGCGTGTTCGGGGTGCCGGTGTCAGTGGAATATGGCGCGCGCGATGCCGGATTGATGGCGCTGGAGTCGCCCGACGGGACGCTGCTGCAAATGAGCGAGACCCATCTGATCGAAGTGCTCGACGCCGCCGGTCATCCGGTGGCAGACGGCGAGGAGGGTGAAGCGGTGGTCACCAGCCTGGTGTCCGAAGCGCAGCCCTTCATCCGCTATCGCACCGGCGACGTGGTGCGGCGTTCGACGCGCCGCGACCCAGGCGGCCGCAGCCTTGCGGTACTCGATGCGGTGGTGGGGCGGCAGACCGACTTCATCGTCGCCGCCGATGGCTGCATCATGCACGCGCTGGCCGTGATCTACGTGCTGCGCGCGATTGCCGGCGTCGGCCAGTTCAAGCTGATTCAGCACGCGCTGGACCGTCTGGAGGTGCAGGTGGTGCCGGATGCGCGCTGGAGTGATGCTGCGCGCAAAGCTGTGATCGAAGGCCTGCGCGCCCGGCTGGGGCCGGCGCTGGTAGTCGATTTGAAACTGCTGGATGCGATCGCTCCCGAAGCCTCGGGCAAACACCGTTATGTCGTCAGCCACGTGCCGCTTCCTGGCATGCTGGCGCAGAAAGCTGAAGCCGCATGAGAGATATCTTCATCACCGCCGTCATTTTCGGCCTGCTGCCGTTTGTCTTCAAGCGACCCTGGCTGGGCATCCTGTTGTGGTCGTGGCTGGGCTACATGAACCCGCACCGGCTGGCGTGGGGATTTGCCTACAGCCTGCCGTTTTCGATGATTGTTGGCCTGGTGACCATCGTCGCCTTCATGGCGTCGAAGGAAAAGAAGGTGATGACTTGGACGCGGGAAACCGTCGTCCTGCTGGTTTTCATTGGCTGGATGCTGTTCACCACCTTTTTTGCGTTTTATCCCGATCTGGCCTGGATGCAATGGGACAAGGTGTGGAAAATCCAGCTGATGGTGTTCCTGACGGTGCTCATCATTACCGACCGCCAGAAACTGCATTGGCTGGTCTGGGTGATCGTGTTGTCGTTTGGTTTCTATGGGGTCAAGGGCGGAATCTTCACCATCCTTAATGGCGGAGCCTATCGGGTGCAGGGGCCTACGGGTACCTTCATCGCAGGCAACAACGAACTGGCGCTGGCGCTGGTGATGACGATCCCGCTGATTCGTTATTTGCATCTGCAGGAGACCCGCAAATGGATCAAAATGGGCCTTGCTAGCGCCATGGTGCTGACCGGGGTGGCGGCGATCGGCAGCCAGTCGCGCGGCGGTCTGGTGGCGATGGTGGCGATGGGGCTGTTCCTGTGGTTGAAAAGCCGCAACAAAATCGTCACCGGTTTATACATGGCGATCGCGGTTTTGATCATGGCATCCGTGATGCCGCAGGCCTGGTACGACCGCATGAACACGATCAATACCTACGAGGAAGACCAGTCGACCCTTGGACGCTTCAATGCCTGGCATACCGCGTTCAATCTGGCGAAAGACCGCATCACGGGCGGGGGTTTCGAGACGTTTCAGGGGCCCACCTTTCGCCAATACGCGCCCGACCCGTGGAACGTGCGCGACGTCCACAGCATTTATTTCGAACAGATGGGCGAGCATGGCTTCATCGGTCTGGCGCTCTTCCTGCTGCTGGGCTTGCTGGCCTGGATCCGCGCGCAGCAGATCATCAATCGATGCAAGAACGATCCGGAGCGTAAATGGGGCGCTGATCTGGCCGCGATGATCCAGGTCAGCCTCATCGGCTATGCCGCAGGCGGCACCTTCCTCGGCATGAGCTACTTTGACCTGCCCTACCACCTGATGGTGATTCTGGTGCTGGTCGCCAAATTCACCGGGCTGCTGGAGAAACAGGTGGCCCCCCTTGCACGCTTTGGAAATGTACCCGAAGCGGTCCCCCGGCCATTCAATCGATAGGACCGTATCGTGGCTGGATTGAGCTTGCCGCCCGGCTTGGGACGATCGTTCTGGTTTGCCGTACTTCTCCTGCTCGGGGTGGAACTCGCGCTTCACAGCGACGCCGTGCTGCAGCGCTATCGGTCGGTGTTCGCGGTGGGGCGCGCGGTGGACAAATTGCAGTTCGTCGAAACCCGGCCGCCTCAAGTGCTCTTCATCGGTAACAGCCGGACCGACAATGGCATCGACCCGCGCACGGTCAGCCGTGCACTGGGTCAGCCTGCAGCGGTCAGTTTCAACCTCGGATTGCCGGGCACCAATGTGCTGACCTGGCACGGCATGGTCGAGCGTCTGAACACCCGGGGTTTGCTGGGGCCACAAGGTATCCACACGGTGGTGCTGGGGCTGGATGAGAGCGCGCTGCAGGACGACAACTCGCTGGGGTATGTGAGTTTTTTTGCCGACCGCACCGCGCTATGGCAAGCCGGGCGTTATCAGGACTGGTTGGGCAGCGTGGTGCGCCTGTGGTCCTACAGCGGCAACCTGCGGCAACTGCGCGAGCCGGAAAAGGCGCTGCGTTTTCTTGCCGCCAGCACCCGTCAGATCGATCCGGTGGGCGGCGCTGCGGCGGCGCACCTGGGCTACCGCGCGGGTTTCGGTGCGGCACAGGACCAGGCACAGGTCGCGCAGCAGGAACGCGCGGCCCACCAGCCACCCGCCCCGGCCGCCCTCGATTTTATGTGGCGCATGCTGGACCGCCTGCAGGGGCAGGGGGTGCGCGTCTTCGTCACCATCCCGCCGCTACGCGACCGCGAGTCGGCCTTCTACGATGCCAGCGCAAGCGCTGCGCCCTACCGCGCCCTGCTTGCCCGGCTGCAGCAACGCGGGGTAAGGATTTTGCCCGCGCCGACCGGCTTTGTACTGGCCGACTTCATCAATGCCGGCCACCTGCGTGATGCGGGCGCGCAACGCTACAGCGTGGATGTGGGGCGTCAGTTGCGCGCGTCAGGGGTGAACTAATTCATGGTGTTCAGCTCGCCTTCCTTCCTGCTGTTCTTTGCGGTGCTGCTGCTTTTTTACGCGGGTGCGCGCAATTACCGCGAGCGCGCGGCCGTGATTCTGGTAGGCAGCCTGATTTTTTATGCGTCGTGGAAACCGGTCTACCTGATCCTGCTGGCGGTGTCGGTCAGCCTCAACTACCTGATCTATTCGGGACTGACAGCCACCCGCAGCAAGCGCCTGCTGACGTTCGGGCTGGTGCTGAACTTGGGCTTTCTCGGCGTCGTCAAGTATCTCGGCATGGCGCTGGAAAGCCTGCTGGGTTTGAGCGCCTGGCTCGACATGCCGCTGTTCGGCGCGCCTCCCGCCTGGAGCCACTGGGCCTTGCCGCTGGGCATCAGCTTTTACACCTTCCACATGTTGTCGGTCATGATCGACGTCTACCGTGGCGAGTGGACGCACCGCATTTCCTTCCGTGCCTGGTGGCTGTATGTGACTTTCTTTCCGCACATGATTGCCGGCCCCATCCTGCGCGCCTCCGAACTGGTCGAGCAGCTGGAAAACCTGCAGCCGCTCAAGGCAGCCCAACTTAAGCTGGGTGCGCTGATTTTCATGGCAGGACTGATCAAAAAAGTGCTGTTTGCCGACAACCTGGCGCCGCTGGCGGATGAGCTGTTCAGCCGCCCCGAGGCGCTGGATTTTTATACCGCCTGGCTGGCGGCCACGGTATTCGCGCTGCAGATCTATTTCGATTTTTCCGGCTACAGCGAAATGGCCATCGGCCTCGCGCTGGCCTTCGGCGTGGTGCTGCCACGCAATTTTCTATACCCCTACACCAGTCGCAGCGTGCGCGAATTCTGGCAGCGCTGGCATATCACGCTATCGCGCTGGCTGCGCGACTACCTCTACATTTCGCTGGGCGGCAACCGCCGTGGCGTGCCGCGCAACCTCGCCAACCTGATGATCACCATGCTGCTTGGCGGCCTGTGGCATGGTGCCGCCTGGACCTTCGTTTTCTGGGGCTTCCTGCACGGCAGTTATCTGGTGCTGCACCGCATGCTGCTCGACGGTTACACGCGGCTTGGCGTGGTGGACGGCTCGGCCGTGTCGCGCGCCCTGTCATGTCTGGGCTGGCCGCTGACGCTGGCACTGGTGTGGGTGACCTGGGTGTTCTTTCGTGCACCTTCGTTTCATGACGCCTGGATCATTACCGCGGCGATGCTGGGCCTGGCCGAAACGATGAATGCACCCTATGTCCGTACCTACGTGCAGGCGCTGGTATGGGGCAGTCTGCTGCTGGTGCTGCTGGAACCGCGGATCGAGCGCGGCCTGACGCAGGGCTTGCAGGCTTGGGGGCGCTTGCATTTTGCCTTGCGCGGCAGTGCCTACGCCGGGCTGGTGCTGGCGGTCATCGTGCTGGGCGGCAGCAGCCAGAAGTTCATTTACTTTGACTTCTAGGTGAACACTGTGACCTTGGGCTAGCTGCGTGTGGCTCAGTGTTCGTTCGCCTGCAGCCACTGCTCCAGCATCATCACCACCCAGATCATCACGCCGTAGTAGCTGGCGTGAGGGCCGCGCTGCATGGCCAGCATGTGGTCGAGGTAGGCGGGCTGAATCCAGCCGCGCTGCTTGAAACGGGCGAGGCTCTCGCCGACCAATTCGCCGAGCGGCGCGTATTGCATGCTCCACACGCCGAACGGCAGGCCGAAGCCGTGCTTGCTCTTGTTGATGATTTTTTCCGGCAGCAGGTCGGACAGCGCTTCCTTGAAAAACCAGCGCAACTTCTGACCGCGCACCTGGTAATCCACCGGCAGATGGTTGGCGAAGGCGACCATGCGGTCGTCGAGCAGCGGATAACGCACCTCGATACCGGCTGCCTCGGTCATGCTGTTCACCTTGCGCAGATCGCTGTCGGCCAGGGTGAACTTCATGTCCAGATGCATCATGCGGTTGATGTAGTGATCCGAGCTGGTGCGCTCATAGACTTCGATCAGCGCGGCATCGGCGGTCGACGGATCCACTGCCCGGATGAAGTCAGCTGTCAGCAGTTGGTCAAGCGGGGTGCGGTGCAGGAAGTTGTAGCTTTCCAGCCGTAGCGGCAGGCCGATGTTGGCCTGTTGCACATAGCTTTTGAGTTTTGACAGCGGGAAGCGGTTGGACAGGCCCGGCAGGTGTGCAAGCGGCTCGATCACGTTCTGGCGCAGCGCAGCGGGCAGGCGGAAGTAGTTTTCGAACAGCTTTTGCTTGGCGTAGCGCGCGTTGCCGCCGAATATTTCATCGCCGCCGTCGCCCGCCAGCATGCGCTCGAACCCGGCAGCGCGCGCGGCCTGGGCACAAAAGTAGGTGGGCACCGCAGAAGCGTTGCCGAAGGGTTCGTCGTAGGCCTGAGCAATCACCGGAACGGCCGTGACGATGTCGGCGGGCTTCAGGTAGTACTCGTGCGGGCGGCTGCCGAAGCGTTCGGCGGCGCAGCGCGCGTATTCCATTTCGTCGAAGCCGGCGGCGTCGAAGCCGATAGAAAAGGTGTCGACTGGCGCGCCGCGCGCAGCGGTCAGTGCGCCAACGATGGTGGAGCTGTCGGTGCCGCCGGAAAGGAATGCGGCGGTAGCCGGGCCATCGGCATCGCGCACCGCCTGGTCGAGCAAGCTGCGGAAATGTTCGCGGTGGGCACTGAAAGGAGCGTCAACCGGGGTGTAATCGGCCTGCCAGTAATAGCGCGATTGAATTTGCCCATTTTTCAGGGTGGCCATCTGTCCGGGCAACAGTTTTCGCACGCCCTGATAGAGGGTGCGCGGCGCGGGAATGGAATGGAAGTACAGATAATCGTAAATCGCCTGCGGGTCGATGACGCGGCCGACGGCGGGATGCGCGGCCACGCTCTGGATGCTGCTGCCGAACACCAGGTGGCCGCCATGCTTGGCGTAGCACAGGCGTTCGGCGCCGACGCGGTCGAGCACCAGGCAGGCCTGGTGCTTGTGGGGTTCGAGCACGGCAAATGCAAAATTGCCGCGCATCAGGGTCGGCAGTTTTTCGCCGTGGCGCTGCCATCCATGCGCTACGGCCAGCGCAGGGTGACGGTCCAGGGCCAGCGCAGCCAGCTCGGCGTCAAGAAAAACCGGCCGCCCTGTCAGGCTGACGGCGAGGCCGTTCTCGACATGGATGTCGGCCTTGCCGAAGCGCGAACACGCCGCCACGCCGAATGCGGGGCTGCTGTGCTCTTGCAGGGGACTATGCTGGGGGAGACGGGCGGCCTGCCCCATCTGTTTGATCAAATCCTGATGCGCGCCGTGGTCGCCCAGCCAGCCAAAAATGCCATCCATGGTGTGTCGTGTCGGAGTGATGCGGGATAATGCCCGCCAATATATAACGAGCCGGTGATCAGGCACGAATTCTGCTCATCAATTTACGGATTCCATCCCTGTGCAGCCGTGCCGGTTCGCGAACAATGAAAGCCCATGAGTTTGAATGAATTTTTCGAAAAAGTAGCTAAAACGCTGGTCCACCACACGCAACGACTGCTGCGCGGCGTGCGTGCCGCGCGCTGGAATCTGTCGCGGCGGCCCGCCCATCGCCCCATCATCGTGGTGGGCTGCTCGCGCGCCGGCACCACGCTGGTCTACAAGGTGTTGTCCGAATCGCATGAAATCGGCAGTTTGCAGCGCGAAACCCACGATTACTGGACCGATCTCCATCCTCTGTCGGACAAGCACTGGGACACCCATGCGCTGGATGCCAGCGACGCCAGCCGGGCGGACCGCGGCGCTGTCAGCCGCTATTTTTACCGCTGGACGGGCAAGCACCGCTGGGTCGACAAGAACAATCAAAACGGCTTGTGCGTGCCTTATTTGACCGCCCTGTTTCCGGACGCGGTGTTCGTCTTCGTCAAACGCAGCCCGGGCGACAATCTCAATTCGCTGATCGAAGGCTGGCGCAAGCCTGACGAGTTCGCGACTTGGTCGAACGACTTGCCTGCCGCGGTGTCGGTGGAAAACGGCCAGTTGAAGGAGTGGTGTTTTTTTCTCGCCGATGGCTGGCGTGACTACGTGAACGCACCGGTCGAGGAAGTGGCCGCGTTCCAGTACAACGCGATCAATCAGGCGATCCTCGATGCCCGCACCAGCCTGCCTCCGGCGCAGTGGGTCGAGGTGTTTTACGAAGACTTCCTGCGCGATCCCGCCACGACCTTTCGCCAGGTATTCGAGGGCTGCGGCCTGCAGCTCGATGCCGCGCTGCAGGCGCGCTGCGAGACCGTGCTCGACACGCCGTTCAACGCATTCTCCGATATCCGCCTCGACAAATGGAAGGACGGCCGCAACCGCGAAAAAATCGAGCGCGTGCTGCCGCAAGTGGCGCACGTGGCCGGGCGGATGGGTTACTGATGGGCGTGTGGGCGCTGCTACTCGCGCTGGTGCTGCTGCTGTGGGCGGGTGTGCTGCTGGCGTTCGCCAGGCCGCTGGTGGCGCGCTGGCGCGAGCCGGTGCTGCGGTGTCCGGTGCTCGTCATTGAAAGCGATGACTGGGGCGCCGGGTCGCTGGCCCAAAAGGAGGCATTGGCACGCTTGTCGGCCCTGCTGCAGGGCGTGCGGGATTTGCATGGCCGGGCCGCGGTGATGACGCTGGGGGTGGTGCTGGAGGTGCCGGACGGCGCGCGCATCGCGGCGAGCGGGGGCAAGGAATATCACGCATTGCCACTGACCGATGCACGCTTCGAAGGCGTGCGCCGTGCAATGCTCGATGGCATTCAATCCGGCGTGTTCGTGCCGCAGTTGCATGGCCAGTGCCACTACTGGCCGGCGGCGGTGACGGCAGTCGCACAAACGGACGGCGTGGTGCGCGACTGGCTCTGCGCGACCGATCTCGCGGCAACCGAAGACCTGCCCTCGCACCTGCAAAGCCGCTGGGTCGATGCGCGCAGCCTGCCTTCGCGCACGTTGCCGGTCGACGCGATCCAGCATGCCGTCGCGGCCGAAGCGCAGGCGTATCACGCCGTGTTTGGCGAGCAGCCGCAGGTGGCCGTCGCCACCACTTTCGTTTGGACCGATGCGGTTGAAGCGGCCTGGCGTGACGCGGGCGTGAACGTCATCATCACCCCGGGCCGCCGCGCGACCTGCCGCAATACACGCGGGCAGCCGGCTTGCGTCGATGCGTCGATGTTGACGGGCGAGTGTTCGCTTGCCGGGCAAGTCTATCTGGTGCGCGACGTGTATTTTGAACCCGCGCTCGGCCACGCGCCGCAACGCGTGATGGAGGGCCTGCAATCGCGCAGCGTGCAGGGGCGAGCGTGTCTGGTTGAAACCCATCGCTTCAATTTCCTGCGCGCGCCCGAAGCGAGTTGCGCAGCGCTCGAATCTGCCTTGCAGCAGGCGCTGGCCGCCTGTCCCGCAGTGCGTTTCACCTCGCCGCTGGAACTGGCAAATGCGTTGCTTGCACGCGATGCGGACTGGGTCGAAACCCGGCTGCGGCAGCGCTTGAGGGCCTGGCGCGCGCGGCTCGACGAGATCCCGCGCTTCCGCCGGATCGCGCAGCTCAGCGGTCTGGCACTGCCCCTGCGTTTGCTGGGAGGCGCTGCATGAGGCCACGTTTTTCGGTCATCATCCCCGCCTATAACAGCGCAGCCACGCTGGCGCGCGCGATCGAGTCGGTGTGTGCGCAAAGCTGGCCCGCGCATGAAATCATCGTGGTGGACGACGGCTCGCGTGACGCCACCGCCGAGGTTGCGCGCCAGTTCGGCTCCGCCGTGCGCCTGATCCAGCAATCCAACCGTGGCGTGTCGGTGGCGCGCAACGCCGGAGCGGCGGCGGCCAGTGGCGATTGGTTGGCGTTTCTCGACGCGGATGACTGGTATGCGCCGGACCGCATCAGGCTGCATGCCGAATGGATTGCCGAAGACCCCGGCCTCGATTTTCTGACCGGTGATTACGAATATCGCGACGCGGCGAATGTACTGCTCGGCACCTCAATGGCGCAGCACGCATCAGGGCAGGCGATGCTGGCGAAATGCGCTGGCGCGCAGCGCGGGGTGATGGACACCCCCGCCGAGATTGCTGCCTTCGTCGCCGACCATTTCGGCGACACCCATACGCTGTCGGTTCCGCGCGCGCGCTTTATCCAGCTCGGTGGCTATCCCACCGGTTTCAAGGTGTGCGAGGACGTGCATTTCCTGACCCGGCTGGTGGCGCAGAGCCGCCGCATCGGCGTGGTGTGCCAGAGCCTGGGCGTGTATGCCATCCACGGCGGCAGCGCCACGCGCCGTGACCCGGTGGCGGCGCAGCGCGAAAACGTACGTACGCTGACCGATCTGGTGCGGCTGGCAACGCGGTTTCCGCTGCCGGTTCGCGAGGGGGTGGCTGCCCGCATGCAAAGCGCGCGTTACAACCTGGCGTGCGCCTTGAGCAAAAGCGGCCAGCGCGGCGCGGCGGTCCGCGCCGTATTGCCGTCGCTGGCCGATGCCCCCGGCTGGGGCAGCCTGCGCCAGGTGTTGTCGATGTTGAAAGGATGAAGCGGTGAATCGTTTACTGGTGCTGACCGAGCTGTTCCTGCCGACCCGGGGCGGCACGGCGGTGTGGGCGGCCGAGGTGTACAAGCGCCTCGGCGGCAAGGAAATCCATATCGTCACCGCCGACGTACCGGGCGCGGCGGCGGTCGATGCGGCCCACCCCAACACCATTCATCGTCTGAGTCTCAAGCGCGTGGCGTGGCTGCACCCCGAGTCGCTGGCGATGTATGCGCGCTTCTTCTTCAAGTCGCTGCGCCTCGCGCTCAGCCATCGCTTCGATGCCGTTCACGCCTTCCGTGCACTACCCGAAGGACTGGTCGCGTGGGCCGTGGCGCGGCTGACGCTGCGTCCGGTGGTGATCTACGCCCATGGCGAAGAGCTCACCACCTGGGGGCGCGGCGGAAAATACAAGGCGATGTGCTTTGCCCTGCGCCATGCCGACCGTGTGATCGCCAACAGCGATCACACGCGTGCGACTCTGCTTGAAATGGCAGTTGACCCCGCGCGCATCACGGTCATTTATCCCGGCGTCGATGTGACCGTATTTCGCCCCGGGCTGGCGGCGCATGATCTGCGCCAGAGCCTGGGCATTCATGCCGACGAGAAACTGGTGTTTTCAGTGGGCCGTCTGTCGCGCCGCAAAGGCTTCGACCAGATGATCCGCGCGGTGGCGCAATTGCGCGCCGAAGGCCTGGTGCTGCGCTACGTCATTGGCGGAATTGGCGAGGACGCGGATTATCTGGATGAGCTGATTGCCGAGCATCAACTGCAAGGCGAGGTGCATCGCATCGGTGCGGTCGCTGAGGCCGATCTGCCGCGCTGGCTTAATACCTGCGACCTGTTCGCCATGCCCAATCGCGACATAAATGGCGACAACGAAGGCTTCGGCATGGTCTTCATCGAGGCGGCCGCCTGCGCCACGCCCAGCCTGGCGGGCGAAGCCGGCGGCACCGGCTCGGCGGTGCTGCACCAGCAAACCGGCTTGCGGGTGGACGGCGACTCGGTCGATGCGGTGGCGGCTGGTCTGCGCAGTTTTCTGACCGCGCCGGAACGGGCGCGCGCGTGGGGGCAGCAGGCCCTGCAGCGGGTGCAACGCGAATTTGCCTGGGAGCGCGTGGCTGACAAGACCCGGCAACTGAACCTGAGCCAACCTGATTCATGCCCATGACTGACACTTCACAAGCCTGGCCGGTCGCTGTATTCGCCCACAACGAGGCGCGCAACATCATTGCCTGCCTCGATAGTTTGCAAGCTGCATCCCATCATCCAATTGAATGCCATGTGCTGGCCAATGCCTGCAGCGACCGCACCGAAGACCTGGTGCGCGCCTACGCTGCGCATCATCCGAATGTGCAACTGCACGCGATCGCGCTAGGCGATAAAGCCAATGCCTGGAACCTGTTCGTGCATGATTTCGCGTCACAGGGTGCGGCGCATTATTTTTTCATCGACGGTGACGTGCGGGCGACGCCAGGTGCGCTCGGCGTTATGGCCGAAGTTCTGACGCAGCACCCGCAAGCCAACGGCGTATCAGCCCTGCCGAGAAGTGGTCGCGGGGTGGCAGCATTCCAGCGTGACATGCTGAAAAGCAATGGCGTGGCAGGTAATCTTTATGGCTTGCGCGGAACATTTGTCGAACGCATCCGGGAACAGGCGATCCGCATGCCGATCGGTACCATCGGTGAAGATGCACTGATAGGGGCGATGCTGAAATGGGATTTGCGCGGCGACACACGCTGGGATAACAGCCGCGTCGTGGTGGCGGAGGGCGCGGGTTTCGAGTTCGATTCTGTTTCGCCCTGGCTGCCGCGCGAGTGGAAAAAATACTACCGGCGGCGCGTGCGCTACAGTGTGCGCGGCTACCAGAATAAAATGCTGGGGCAGGCCATCCAGCCATACGGGTTCAAAGCACTCCCGCAGCAGGTACGCGATCTTTACCCGCGTTATCCTGACGTTTCGACACTGCAATGGCGTGGTTTGAATACGCTGTTCGACTGGCTCGCCCTGCGTGAAATCAAGGCAGCCTGTTATTGATCCATCCTGATGAGGTGAAGCGGCATTCGCCGTCGGGCCGTCTCAGAAATCGCACGATCTGTATGAATCATCGAGGAATGCACGCTATGAAACTTTCCAGAATTCTCATCCCGTTCCTGCTTGCGCTGCCTTTGCAGGCAGCGCCTGCAAAGGCAGCGGGGTTCGCCCCCACTCAAGCTGAACTTGCTGCATTGCCTGCCTATTGCGCCGCGCGCCTGAATGAGCGGTCGGATGCGTTCAAAAGCTGGCAGGCGTCGATGGGCGGCGATTTTCTGCACATTCACCATTACTGTTTTGCGCTGAATTTCATGAACCGGGCGCGTGGCATGGGTTCGGGCAAGGACAAGCAGGGCGTGCTGGGTGCTGCCATGACCAACTTCGAATACGTATTGAAATACACCCAGCCCGGGTTTTACCTGCGTCCGGAAGTCCTGATGAATCGCGGCATGACCCAGTCAATGCGCGGCAATCATGGCGCGGCCGTCAGTGATCTTCTGACGGCGATTGAGATGAATCCCGGGTTGCCGCGCGCCTACATGGCGCTGGCTGATCTGTATGTCAGACAGAAAAACCGCAGCAAGGCGCTGGAAACGGTGACGGCAGGACTGCGCCACAACCCGGACACTAAAAGCCTGCAGCGCCGCTATACCGAACTCGGCGGCAAACTGCCTTATCCGGAACCGCTGCAGCCTGTAGCCGTTGAAGCGCCTGCCGGTATGCCCGACGCAACGCCGGCACCTGCTGCAGCCGAGTCGGCCGAGGTGCCTCTCCCCGCTACGACGCCTGCAGAACAGCCCGGCACCGTGCCCCAGCTCGGCGCACCAAAAAATCCCTACTGCCGTTTCTGTCCGGATTGACGGGCGAGGGCCTACCGATCGGACGCCTGCACCAGGCTTTGCAAGCGCGCCCATAAATCGGTCGTCACCCGTGGGTGCGCTTCTGAAACATCGTGCTGGCAGGCGGGGTCGCTTTCCAGATCGAACAGGCGCAGCAGATGGCCGCTTTCCAGCGGCTGATACACCAGCTTCCAGCGACCGTTCCGGATCATGCGGTCTTTGGCGCGCAGGATGGTATCGCAGTATTCGGGCTTGATCGCCAGGGTGCCGCTGGTGCGGTTGGGCACTTCCAGCAGTTCCAGCAGGTCCGGGTAGCGCAGATGGTTCTCGGGCAAACCGGGTATGTCGGCGATCCAGATGCCGGTTTCGTTGAAGGCGTCGAGTTCGGGGCAGGCGCCGTTCGCGCTCAGGCAAGCCACCAGCGACACACCGTCAATGCTAGGTGCAGGTGCTGCGTCGATCAGCTCGAGCAGGGTGGGTACCAGGTCGATCGAACGCACCACCTGGTCGATCCGGCCGCGAGGCGGGCGGCGCGGATCACGGATCAGCAGCGGGATGCGCGGGCTGAAATCGCCAACGGCCGAGTTGCCCTGCCCCCAGGTGTCGTGCTCGAAAAACTCCATGCCGTGGTCGGAGTACACCACGACAATCGTATTGGCGGCGAGCCCGCAGACGTCGAGATGCGTCAGCATTTTGCCGACTTCGTCGTCGAACTCTGCCACGCAGCCATCGTATAAATCGATGATTTGATCGAGATCGAATTCTTCTTTCGGCGCGCCCTGACGGCGAATGATCTCGAACGGATCGGTGAGCCGCGCCATGGCGAATTTGGATTCGCCGGCATGCGCCGGATTAGAGAAGCGTCCATACCACGGCCATTCAGAAGCGAACGGCGGGTGGGTAGTGGAGTAGAACAGGTTGAGAAAAAACGGCTGGGCGTCCTCCGCCAGGCGCGACACCAGACGCCGCGCGCGCTTGCCCAGCGGTTGCGTCAGCGGCACCCCCCCCAGGTAATACAGTTCGGGCAACAGCAGGCGTCCCAGCCGGTTGTGGGTGAACAGGGAAACAAACAGGCGCAGATCCTTGGGGCCCTGGCGGATCAGATACTTCAGGTTCCACTGGTCTTCCGGTAGGTCGGTGTAATCAAAGCCGAACGAATATTTGCCGAGGTCGGCGCCGCACCAGTCGGAAATGGCAGCGGTGCGATAGCCCGATTGCTTCAGCAGGGTGGGCAGCGCATCGACTTTCAGCCGGGTGTTTTCGTCGTCGGCGAAGTTGTCGCGGATGCCATGGGTGTGCGGCCAGGTGCCGGTCAGCATCGAGATCAGACTGGGCGCGGTTCGCGCGCAGGGTACGTAACAGTTGCTGAACAGCGCGCCGGATGCCGCCAGCCGGTCGATGTGCGGGGTCAGCGCACGGTGGTAGCCGAGCGCGCCCAGGCGGTCGGCCCGCAGCGTGTCGGAGCCGATCATCAGGATGTTGGGTGCGGCCTTGGGGTCGCGTAGCGTTTGCTTGCGCGGTGCACGCGGCTGCGGCTGCCAGCTTGACCAGATCAGGGTGCCGCTGAAAAAAAGGGTGGTCGTCCACAGCGTAATCAGGTCGCCCAGGCGGTTTTCCTTCGCCATCTGCCAGGTGGCGGCGATCAGCAACAGCCCGCTGATCGCAATCCAGCCCTGTTGAATCAGCGTAATGCGCGCCGGCGTCATCCATTGCCACAGCGGGTACAGCCGGCTCATGCGGTAATGCATCGACGCCACCAGCAGGCCAGGATTGAAGCGCAGTTTGCGGATGAATTGCAGGGCAAAACTGCCGAGAATGCCGAGGATGGCAGAGCTGAGCGCGATGCCGGTCGACCAGCCGATGCCTGTTGCGGTGGCCAGCATGAAGGCCAGCAGCATGCCGATGCCGCCGGTGAACAGCATCAGGCCAAATGCCCACAGCGACAGCCGTGCCAGCGCGAACAGGGTGTAGCGCTGGTAGTGGGTGAGCACTTCCTCGCGGATGCGTGGCCCGGTTTGCGAAAAATCGAGCAGCGACTTGGTGAGCAGAGCGGCCGTACCCACGCCCGCCACGCCTGCCGCAGGCAGCAGCCCGGCCCAGCGGGCATCGCCGCTGGCGAACCAGGCGATCAGACAGCAGGCCGCGGTGGCGATAGCCAGCGCCTCGACACGCAGGATGCCGGCATCGGGCGGCAAGTTCAGCCGCTTGCCGCGAAACCCGGACTCGCGGTGACCCTGGATTTCGCCCAGCGCCGCTGCCGTGCGCACCCAGAAAAAACGCCGCTTCGCCCACGACAGGCTGAACACACTGTGAAAACCGTATTCCGCCAGCTTGCGCCACATATAAAGCGGAACCGAGCCGCCGCCATGAATGCGTGCGGTCGAGCGGGTGCGCTGGTAGCTCTTTTTGAGCAGGTAGCCAAGCTGCAACCGCTCGGTATCGACGTAGTGGTGCTGCACGATGTCCGGCGCATATTGGCAGCGTTCGCCGCGCGTCATCGCGCGCAGCACGTATTCACTGTCTTCGCCGCCGCCCAGGTCATGGCCGACTGGTCCCAACTCGGTGGAAAACTGCCCTGCCAGCTCGAATACGCGCCGCCGCACCACCAGGTTGCCGCCGCCCGGGATGGGGCCAACTTCGGCGCTGATGGTTTTCGGCGTCATCCCCTGGTCATAGCGCGGAACCGGCAGCGGGTAGATGCGGTATGCGCCTTCTTCATGCACCCACGATGGCTCGCTGCCGTCCCAGTCCGGCAGGATGCGGCCGCAGTAAAGCCCGGCATCAGGCCAGGTGGTGACGGCACGTTCGATCGCCGTCAGGTAATCGTCGTCTACGCGGTGGTCGTCGTCCACAAAAGCGGTCAGCTCGGTTTCGATCTGCGGAATCGCTTCGTTCAGCGCGTGCGATTTTCCTGGCGTCGGCACCGCGATCACGCGCAGCGGCAACCAGTCGTTGGCAGCTTGCTGTGCCTGGTACGCCTGCATCTGCTCCACGGTGTCGTCGCTGCAGGCATTGGCCGCCACCAGGATACGCACCGGCATCGCGGGACGCCGGGCGCGGTTGATCGAGGCCAGGGCCTTGTGCAGCAGGTCTGCCCGGTTGTGGGTACAGATGAGCAGGGTGAGTTCTGTCACGTAAGCCTTTTGGCGGAGCGCTGGCGGTAACCCTGCAGATAGCCCAGCGCGTGGGCGGCGTTCATCGCCTGCCGAATCTGGCCGGGCTTGCAAGCCAGGAACAGGGCGAGCGTCTTGGCACCATGGCTGAAAAACTGGCGTAGCAGGAAAGGCGGAATGCCCAGCCAGCCAGTCGGAAAATCGGCTGCGCTGAGCTGCGCCTGGCGCAGCCCTGCCCGGTAGTGCAGTTTCAGGAAATAGCGGCGATGCAGTTTCCAGGCGTCGACCGAGTGCTGCACCACCATGTCCGGGCGGTAGCGGATTCTGGCCTGTTGCGCCAGCAGGGCGCGCAGCATGATGGCGTCCTCGCCGCCGCCGACATCCGCCCCCTCGCGGTTGTAGCGGAGGTCGAATCGCAAGGCGGGGTCATCGCGGAAGAGCCGCATGTCATAGGCCACATTGGCGGTCCAGATGGGCGTACGGCTGTCCTTGATCCAGAAGCGCTGCGGACCGTGATCGACCGCGGCCAGAAAGCCGAGCAGGTCGTCTTCAAGCCAGGACGGACGGATGTGCGTGACGAAATCCATTTCCACGCAGCCACCGACGCATTGCGCCCCTTCGTTGACGATGGCGTCACAGGCGGCGGCGAGAAAGCCGGGATGCGGCAGTTCGTCGTCATCGATGAACACCAGGATGTCGCGGTCGAGCGATTCTTCGAGTGCCCGATTGCGCGCGGGAACGATGCCGGGTGCGGTTTCGGTGACCACGCGCAGCGCCGCGCCGGATTGTTGCTGCAGCGCGTCCAGCACTGCCAGCGTGTCGTCGGGACTGTTGTTGTTGATCGCGAGAATGTCGAACGCAACCGGGCAGTTTTGCGCACGCAGCGCAGCGACCAGTTTGTCCAGCCGGTCGGCGCGTTTGAACGTGCAAAAAGCGACAGTGAGCGTGGTCATGCAATACGTGCCGTCAGATGTGGTTGCGCGCGCTGCGGCGGTTGTCTACCAGGCGAATCAGCGAGTCGAACAGGGGCGCTGGCAGAAAGCTGGCAAAGATGTACTTGGCGTCGCGCGCTTTCCAGTCGGCCTTGCGGAAGGCACGGCGGAACAGTCGGCGCGACGAGTCGGTATCGCGGCGCCAGTGGCAGCGATAGGCCTCGGGCAGCAGGGAACCGTAGACCAGCGCATCGCGCGTTTCGCGGCCGAGATGAGCAACTTGCGCGGGATGGTGGCGGACAAAGGTTTCGCGCACGGCAACCGCGTCGAATACTTGCCGCCAGCGCGGAATGTGCGCGTCGCCGCGCGGATAGCGGCGATAAAACGCCAGCACCTGGGGGACGCGCACCACGGTGGGCTGCGCGGCCAGCATGCGCAGCCACAGGTCGTAATCCATGGCCGTGGGCAGGCGTTCCGAAAATCCGCGCAAGCGGTCGACCAGTTGACGCCGCACCAGCACGCCGTTGATTGGCCACGGGCAGGACTGCAGGAACAGGGCGGCCGCGTCAGATTCGACGTAATCGGGGGGAATGTAGGGTTGCGTGTCAGCCGCCGCCTCGCCCACGTTTTGCCAGCCGCAATAGGCGACATCGGCCAGTGTGTCGGTCATGGCGGCGTGCAGCAGCTGGAGCGCATCGGGATGCCAGGTGTCGTCGGCGTCCAGAAAAGCGATGAAGTTGCCGTGCGCATGATCCAGCCCGTGATTGCGCGCGGTATAGGGGCCGCTGTTGGTCTGGTGCAGCACCGTGATGCGGTCGGGATGCGCTGCGGCCAGGCGCGCAATGATCCGGGTCGAGGCATCGGTCGAGCCGTCGTCCACGATGATCAGTTCAATCGAGGGATAGCGCTGTTGCAGCACGCTCTCGATCGCCTCCTCCACAAACAGGGCAGCGTTGTAGCAGGGCATGACAACGGAAATCAGCGTGGGGTCAAAGTGGTCCATCGGATAAGTGGGTTTATTGGTCTCGTCGGCCGATCAGCCCGCGGTGCCAGGATTCTGGCAGCCAGGCGGGCAGCATGTACTTCCAGTCGCTGAGTGTGCCATAGCCTTGTTGCATGACGGCACGAAAAATGCGCCGCGCGGCAGGCAGATCGCGTTGCCAATAGCAGGCGTAGCCACGCTTGAGCAGTTCGCCGGTGGTCAGGGCACGCATGCGGTCGCGGCCGAGCTGGTGCTGAAAGGCCGGGTGCGCGGCGAGGTAGTGCTGTTGCGCCTGCCAGAATTGGAGCGCGGCACGGGCGAGATCGGCCGAGGCCTGCGCAGCGCCATGAAAATGATAGAAGGCCAGGACCTCGGGCACCCGCACGATCGGTGCGGTGGTGGCCACGTTCAGCCACAGCGCATAGTCCTCGGCATTTTTCAGCGCGGGGTCGAAGCCGTTTGCAGCCAGCACCGCCTCACGTTTGACCAGCGCGGCGTGGATCGGCCAGCGGCAACCGGCAAACAGGATTTCGGCCTTGTCGGCGGTTTCGTAATCAGGCGGCACGAAGGGTTCGCCGCGGCCGCCCGATATCCCCAGATTTTGCCAGCCGCAGTAGGCCAGCACCGCCTCCGGATGGCCTTCGAGTGCGGCCGACAACTGCGCCAGACATCGGGTGTCCCAGGAGTCATCTGCATCTAGAAAGGCGATGTAGCGCCCTTGCGCCAGCGCAAGCCCGGCGTTGCGGGCGGCGCTGACGCCCTGGTTGGGCTGGGCGCGGATGCGGACGCGCGGATCGGTTTGCGTGCGCAGCCAGGCCAGGGTCGCATCGCTGGAACCATCGTCAATAGTGATGAGTTCCCAATCAGAATAGGTCTGTGCCAGCACGCTGCCCACGCTGGCCGGCAAATGTACCGCTGCGTTATGGCAGGGCATGATGATGGAAATGACCGGCGGCATCGGCTTGGCTCAGACGCGTCGCAAACGTCGCAACGCGTAGGCTGCGATGTCCCCCCAGCGCACATCGTGGCTGCCGAAATAGAGCTTTCGCGCAAAGCTGCCGAGCGTATCGGTATTGAAAACGGTCAGGCGCCGCAAGCGATAGGGATCCTTGTCGCGCAATGCCCAGCCCGTTCGGGTGGTGCAGCTTGCGGCGTAGCCGGCTTGTTTGACCGCATGGGCGCAGCGCTCGTCCCACGCGCCGTATGGGTAGGCGAAACTGCTGACCGCGTTACCAAGAATATCTTCAAGCGTGGTCTTGGAGTCGGCCAGTTCCTGCATCAGGCGCTCATCATCGGTTTCTGGCAGGCGCACATGATTCACCGAGTGGGAACCGATTTCCATGCCGTTTTCCTGCATGTCGCGCAGTTCGGTTACGTTGAGCAACCGCCCTGCGGGACGGCCGTCGTCGGGCCACAGCGGCGATTGGCCGACCGAGCCCGACACGATGAACCAGGTCGCACGCATGCCGCGTTTCATGAGTTCTTGGCAGGCGTCGAGGTTGTCTATATAGCCGTCGTCAAAGGTGATGACAGCCGTTCGCCCCCTCCAGGTTTTAGCGGGAGCCGCAACCAGTTCGCCCATGGTCGGCGTGGCATAGCCTTCGGTGGCCAGAAAGTCGAGTTGGTCGCGAAAGCGTTGCATGGAGACGGACCATGGCCATGCTGATATGGCTTTACCTGGCGTGATGGCGTGGTACATGAGCATGATTGGTCCATGTTGGCCAGCCTGGCGGTGTAGTGAGCGTGAGATGGGATCGATCCAGGTCATGCAATGGCTTTGGCAAGTTTAAGTTTGACCTTCCAGCGTGTGGTTTCTGTGGCGAGTGCCGGAATGGGTAGATATAAAAAACAGAGGGCATAAACCAGTCCACCCACAATAGCCATCAGCAACACATACAATGCATCGACCGATCGGATGGAGGGCGGGATGATATGCTCGGCCAGCCATAAGGCGGCAAGCAGTGCGGTATTGAGGAGCACTGCAGGCATGAAAGCGCGCGCAAGGTCAGCCCAGCGTGCGTTGAGAGACAGCTTGGCAAGCCAGAACATGTGAATGGACATATAGAGTAGGGCAATGACCATGCCGGTTGCCACACCAACCATCCCGTAAGGCAGACCGACCAGAATGGCGGCAGCGGCCACAGCAATCATGATGATCTGCGCAACCAGTTCTCTATCCAACCAGTTGCGCGCGGCCAGTACGGCACCGGACAGGTTTTCGATCATCATCAGCGGTGCGGCGAAGCTGAGAATGATCGCAGGGCGCTGTTCCATCAGCACCAGCCGGTCGCTCAGGGCATCGGGGAGATACTGGTCGTCGGCATCGAGGAAGGCGATGATCTCGGCGCGCGCCGCCGCGATCCCGGCATTGCGCGCCGCGCCGACGCCGGCCGGCGCATGGACCAGAGCGGTCAGCAGCGGGTCATGGGCCGCCTGCGCCTTCAGCCAGTCGCCGGTGCCGTCGGTGGAGCCGTCGTCCACCACCACGATCTCGATACTGCCGGGCGCGATCGGCCCGCCGGGCTGCTCCTGGGCGCGGATGCTGGCGATGGCGTCGGGGAGATAGGCCAGGCAATCGCGGCTGGGAATGACCACACTGAGGCGCGGCGCCATCAGGCCCTCCCATAGCTGCGGGCAACCGCATCGAGAATGCGCTGCACCAGATCGGCCTCGAACCCGGCGGCGCGCGCAAAGCGCTGGCCCGCCGCTGCCGTGCGCGCACGCAGGTCCGTATCGGTCCAGGCGGCGGCGATC
>NCCT01000117.1 GCA_002279795.1 Hydrogenophilales bacterium 12-61-10 | reverse complement strand
CCGCTTACAGCCTACCTCTTAACGAAAACCACCCCGGCTACTTTCCATAATCAACGACTTTGCATAATCGGCCTTATGTAAAACTTTACATAAGGCCGACAACCGGCCGATTAACACATCGCAAGCGAATGACGGCTCCGGGTCGAAAGCACCCGTTCGAATTTTCAATAACAGACGCTCGAAACTCGGCTGGTTTGGCAGGGTGGGGCAGGTAATGGACGTGCCAATGGCGCGCTGGACGGACAAATTGGCTGAAGCCGGATTGTGCTGATCGCAATCGGATATCCGAAGCACGCTCGAGGAACGTACAATTTCCGGCTTGATGCGTTTTGGCGGTTAGGTGTTAACCGAGTGAGTTCTGTGGCTGATCCCCGTTTTCCTGTTGTGACCTGGTCCGAAGCTGGCCAGCCCCGAACTGCCCGCTGGCGTTCGGAAAACGGCACGCCGCCGCCCAAGCGGGTGATGGCGGTGGACGACAGCATGACGGCGGATGTGGCCTACCGGCTGGCCAGCGAAGGGACGGCGCTGCTGTGGCGCAGCGATTATCAGAACGCGCGCCAGTTGCTGCAGGCGATGGCGCGGCGCATCGACCGCAAGCCGCGCAAGCCCGCCACGTCGCCGATTGAATCCTTCAACTTTCACCGCCAGTTCCAGTCGCAGCGCGCCCGCACCCTGGGCATGCTGCTGCTGCCGCTGGACGCCGACTACAGCATTCCGCTGCGCCGCGCGCCAGACGTGCGGCAGGCCTGCATCGAGGCGTATGGCGCAGTGACGCATGGCAAGGATCAAACCGCATCGCTGGTGTCGCTGCGCGAGCTGCTCGGCGTGATCGGCGCGCACGAATGGCGCAAGCAGGGCGTTGATATCCCGGCGCTTGGCGCGCGCATCCACCCGCATTACGGCGTGTTTTCGCCAGTGCGTGGCGAGTATCTCGATCTGGTGGCGACGACGCCGTTGCCGTCGCTGGAACGCGCGTTCGATATCGGCACCGGCACCGGGGTGCTGGCGGCCTTGCTGGCCCGGCGTGGGGTTAAACAGGTCATCGCCACCGATCAGGACCCACGCGCGCTGGAGTGCGCGCGCGAAAACATCGGCCGGCTGCACCTGAAAGTCCAGGTCAGCGTGGTCGAGGCCAATCTGTTTCCGGAGGGCCGCGCGCCGCTGATCGTGTGCAACCCGCCGTGGCTGCCGGCGCGCGCAAATTCCCCGCTCGAACACGCGGTTTACGATCCGGATAGCCGCATGCTGCTGGGCTTTTTGAATGGGCTGGCCAAGCATCTGGAACCCGGCGGGGAGGGCTGGCTGATCTTGTCCGACCTCGCCGAGCACCTGGGTTTGCGCACGCGGGACAGCCTGCTGGCAGCCATCGGCGCCGCTGGACTGAACGTGCTGGAACGCATCGATACCAGGCCGACCCATCCGCGCGCCGCAGATGCGAGCGACCCGCTGCATGCCGCACGCGCCGCCGAGATCACCTCGCTGTGGCGGCTTGCGCCCGCTTGATCGTTTCACTTGATTGTTTCACCTGATTGAGGAATCAACATGCAAAACAACCGTCGCTACCTGTTCACCTCCGAGTCCGTCGCCGAAGGCCATCCCGATAAAATCGCCGATCAGATTTCAGACGCCATCCTCGATGCCTTTCTGGCCGAGGAACCCGCCGCCAAGGTCGCCTGCGAAACCTTCGTTGCCGACCATCTGGTGGTGATTGCGGGCGAGTTCAGAACCGCGCGCCGCGAACTGTTCAGCGAGATTCAGGGGCGTGCCGAAGCGATTGCCCGCCAGGTGTTGCGCGACATTGGTTATGTCGATTCCGATACCGGCATCGACCCCGACACCTGCGAAGTGCAGGTGCGTTTCAACCACCAGTCGATCCAGATCAACAAGGGCATCACGCTGGCGGGCGGCGATATCGGCGCGGGCGACCAGGGCCTGATGTTCGGCTACGCCTGCGACGAAACCCCCGACCTGATGCCGTATCCGATCTGGCTGGCGCATCGCCTGGTCAAGCGCCAGGCCGAACTGCGCAAATCCGGCGCCTTGCCGTGGCTGCGTCCCGACGCCAAAAGCCAGGTGACGGTGGCGTACGAAGGCCAGCGCGTCGTCGGGGTCGAGAATGTCGTCATTTCTACCCAGATCGAGCGTGACCTCGATCCGGCCTGGGTAGCCGGCGAGGTGGCGCGCGAAATCGTCGATCCGCTGGTGCCGCTGGCGTTGCGCACGCCGACCTTCAGGCTGTGGGTCAACCCGGCCGGCCCGTTCGAAATCGGCGGCCCCAATGGCGACACCGGCCTCACCGGCCGCAAGATCATCGTCGACACTTACGGCGGTTCGTGCCCGCACGGAGGCGGCGCGTTTTCTGGCAAAGACCCGACCAAGGTCGACCGCTCGGCTGCGTACATGGCGCGCTACATTGCCAAGAACATCGTTGCGGCGGGCTATGCCAAACGCTGCCTGGTGCAACTGGCGTATGCCATCGGCGTGGCCGAGCCGGTTTCACTGCTGATCGATACCTACGGTACCGGCAGCGTGCCGGACGAAAAGCTTGAAGACAGGGTGCGCTGCACGTTCAAGCTGACGCCGCGCGGCATCATCGACAGCTTGCAGTTGCTGCGCCCGATCTATCGGCAGACCGCCGCGTATGGCCATTTTGGGCGCGCCGAACCCGATTTCACCTGGGAGCGAACCGATCAGGCGCAGGCCTTGGCAGCAGCATTGAACCGCTAAGCCGCAGCCTGCAACCACGCAGGTCCGGCTTGAATCTGCCGGGCTGAGAGCGGAATAGGGTGCGGCCCGGCGAACATTCGCCGGGCCGTTTTCATTCACCCGCACGGGTTCGTCGATACACCGGGGGGCGCAAGCTGATCAAGCGATCAGCGCTTACTTGGACTTTGATTTTTTCTTGACTTCAGCCTGGTGGATTTCGGCCACTCTTTCGCGCCATTCGTTCAGGTCCTCGTCTTCGATTTCAAGCTGGAGAGCCATCACGTCGAGGGGCGTCAGTTTTCTGTCGTCGAGTCTGCGCACCAGCTTTGAGCGCGCTCTCGACAGCAGGCGCTCGGCTGCTTCCTCGTCCAGAAGTTTGGCTTTTTCGATGTACTCAGCTGAAGGCGTTTTTTTCATCGCAACTTGACCCTTTATTGGAAATCCGCAGGCCCGGATGCTACAACTTTAGTGGCATAGCGCGCTATCTTGGCCAGATGACGCGCGGGTATTGCCCGTGGGGCAACGATCCGGATTTCAGGGGGCAGGCGTTCAGCCGCCGGTCATCGACATGAAGCGCAGGATCTTGTGCGGCGCTTCGCGGAATTCGTGACGTTCGGGCTTGAGGTTGATCGCGCCGACGATGGCGGCTTCCAGTTCGGCGTCGCTGCAGCCGCCGCGCAGCAGCGGGCGGAATTCGAATTTCTCTTCCTGCCCCAGGCACATGTAGGCGGTGCCGTCGACGGCGATGCGGATGCGGTTGCAGGTCTCGCAAAAGTGCTGCGACATCGGGGTGATGAAGCCGACGTTAAAGCGGCCATCCGCGGTGCCGAGATAGCGCGCGGGACCGGCCCCGGGGAGCGCGGTTTCGATCAGGTTGAACTGTTTGCGCAGGCGTTCCTTGACCGGTTGCAGGTCGAGAAATTCGGAATTGCGGCCGGTGTCACCCATCGGCATCGCCTCGATCAGCCGCAGCACAAAGCCGCGCGCCATGCAGAAGGCGACCATTTCGTCGATTTCGTCGTCGTTGGTCCCGGCCAGCGCCACCATGTTGAGCTTGATCGGGGTAAAGCCGGCTTCCTGCGCAGCAGCGAGCCCGACCATGACTTTGGCCAGCACGTCGCGGCCGCTGATTTTTTCCACCCGCGCCTGCTGCAGGGAATCGAGGCTGACGTTGAGACGCGTCACCCCGGCAGCCTTGAGTGCCTGCGCGTGCTTGTCGAGTTGGGTCGCGTTGGTCGACAGCGACAGATCGTCGATGCCGGGCAGGCTGGCGAGGCGGCGGGCAAGACCCGAAATGTCGCGCCGCAACAGCGGTTCGCCGCCGGTGAGGCGGATGCGGCTGACGCCGAGCCGGGCGAAGGCGCCGATCAGACGTTCGATTTCGTCGAAGTTGAGCCAGTGCTCGGGTTCTTCAAAGCCTTTAAAGCCTTCCGGCATGCAGTAGCTGCAGCGCAGGTCGCAGCGGTCGGTCACCGACAGCCGCACGTAATCGATGCGGCGCCCGAACTGGTCGACGAGGCCGGGTTGCGCGGCGGGAAGGGGAAGGGACATGAAGGCTGGCTGGCGAGAATAGGTTATATATGGAAAAATATAGCCTGATTCGCTCATTCTGACAACGTATCTGACACCCATGAAGGTATTCGGCATCGCAGGTTTTAGCGGCAGCGGCAAGACCACGCTGATCGAGCGCGTGTTGCCGCTGCTGAATGCGCGTGGCTTGCGGGTGGCGGTCATCAAGCACACCCATCACGACTTCGATATCGACCGTCCCGGCAAGGACAGCTGGCGCGCACGTGAGGCGGGCGCGGCGGCGGTGCTGCTGTCGTCCGACCACCGCACCGCGCTGCTGACCGAGCACCGCGATACTCCGCCCTCGCTGGCCAGCTTGCTGGCGCAGCTGCCGCCGTGCGATCTGGTGCTGGTGGAAGGCTACAAGCGCGAGCCGATCCCCAAGCTGGAAGTGCATCGCGCCGCGACCGGCAAGCCCTGGCTCTATCCCGACGATCCGCATGTGCTGGCGGTGGCGTCCGATATCGCCCCGCCGCAGGCGTTAAACGCGGCTCCTTCGCAAAAAATTACCCGCATCGACCTCGATGCCATTTCCCTCATCACCGACTTTATCCAGACCCATGCTCTCAGCGTCCCAACTGCTTGATTCCCTGCTCGAACGCGCGCGCGCCTTGAGCCAATCCGAAACCGTCGCAGTCGCCGCCGCGCTCGGCCGCGTGCTCGCCGTGCCGCAAATTTCCGCGATCACCGTGCCGCCGGCGGACAACAGCGCGATGGATGGCTATGCCGTGCGCATGGCCGACATGAGTGCGGCAGGCGTCAGGCTGCCGGTGTCGCAGCGCATCCAGGCCGGGGAAGTGGGCGTGCCGCTGGCGGCGGGCACCGCTGCGCGCATCTTCACCGGCGCGCCGGTGCCGCCGGGCGCCGACGCCGTGCTGATGCAGGAACACGGCAGCGCCGAGGGTGATGCCGTGGTCGTCAATCAGTTGCCGCGCCTGGGTGACAACATTCGCCGTGCCGGCGAGGACATTCGCGCTGGTGCGGAAATTCTCGCCGCCGGTACCCGCATCGGCGCCGCCGAAATGGGGCTGGCCGCGTCGGTCGGGCTGGCCGAACTGCCGGTGCTGCGGCGCCTGAAAGTCGCGTGCTTCTTCACCGGCGACGAGCTGGTGACGCCCGGCACGCCGTTGCAGCCCGGCCAGATATACAACTCCAACCGCTACACGCTTACCGGACTGGTCAACGGTCTCGGTTGCGAACTGATCGATCTCGGCATCGTGCCCGACACCCTGGCCGCCACCGAAGCCGCGCTGGCGCGTGCGGCCAGCCTCGCCGATGTAATCGTCACCAGCGGCGGCGTCTCGGTAGGCGAGGCCGATTTCGTCAAAGCCGCGGTCGAAAAACTCGGTCGCATCGAAATGTGGAAAGTCGCGATGAAACCTGGCAAGCCCATCGTCTACGGCCGGGTCGGCGAGGCCGACTTCATCGGTCTGCCGGGCAATCCGGTGTCGGCCTTCGCCACCTTCTGTCTGTTCATCCGGCCGTTCCTGCTCAAGCGCATGGGCGCGGCGCAGGTGCTGTATCGCGCGTTTCCGATGCGCTCGGCCTCAAGCTGGCACAAGGCGGGCGACCGCCGCGAATTCCTGCGTGCCCGCATCGAGGCGGATGGTCGCGTGGCGATCTATCCCAACCAGAGCTCCGGCGTGCTGACCTCGTGCGCCTGGGGCGATGGCTTCATCGTTCTGGCTTCATCGACCTGCAAATCGGCCAGACCATCCAGCCCGACGACTGGGTGCGTTTCATTCCGTTTTCGGAGGTGCTCGGATGAGCCTGCGCGTGCTTTACTTCGCCCGCCTGCGCGAGCGTTTCGGCGTGACCGAAGAACAGATTGCGTTCGATGGCGCCCGTGTCGCGGATTTGATCGCGATGCTGCAGGCGCGCGGCGGCGTGTGGGCTGAAGAACTGGCCGCCGGACGCGCGTTCCGGGTGGCGGTCAATCAGGACATCGTCGCCCTCGATGCCGCGATCCCGGATGGCGCCGAGGTCGCGATTTTTCCGCCGGTGACTGGAGGCTGATGCGATGACGGCTGGTGCAATGAAAGTAGTGGTGCAAAGCGAGCCATTCGATCTCGGCGCCGAAGTGAATGCAATGAGCCAGGGCCGCACCGACATCGGCGCCATAGCCAGCTTTGTCGGCCTCGCGCGCGACCACAACGACGGCAGCGGCGTGCAGGCGATGACGCTGGAGCACTACCCCGGCATGACCGAAAAGGCGCTCGCCGCACTGGTGGAAGAAGCCTGCGCGCGCTGGAGCCTGCTCGACGTCACCGTCATCCACCGCGTCGGCCGCCTGCTGCCTGGCGACCCCATCGTGCTGGTCGCCGTGGCCAGCAGTCATCGCGGGGAAGCTTTCGCCGCGTGCGAATTCATCATGGATGCGCTGAAAACCCGAGCCCCGTTCTGGAAGAAGGAAGAAACCCCGGAGGGCGAACGCTGGGTGGAGGCGCGCGCCAGCGATGATGCGGCGGTGGCGCGCTGGGATGAAATTGAATGACGCTGAGCCCGCTAATTCCGTAGCCGCTCATTCATAGTGCGTCCACATACGCAGGACGCGAACCATTTTCTCGTCGGTAAAAACCTCGTACACCAAACGGTGCTGAATATTGATGCGGCGAGAGTACGCACCGGCAAGATCGCCGACCAGTTTTTCAAAGGGAGGTGGATTCTGGAACGGGTCGTTGGCAAGCACTGCGAGCAGTTCCAGCGCCCTGAGTTTAAGGCCGCCTGCAGCAAGCTTCTTTGCATCTTTCATGGCTTGCCTGGCATACACAACTTCCCAACTCACCACTTAAGCGCCTTGGCGCTTTTTGCCAGGGGTTCGGCCATGCCCGCCTTGATGGATTCGCGCATGCGAGGGACGGCCAGCAGGTACAAGGTTTCTTGAATTGCGCTCCAGTCATCCGCTGAAAGAAGCACGGCGCTGCTGCGTTTTCCGGAAATGACGATGGGCTCGTGAGATTCCGCTGTTTGATCGATGAGGCGGTACAGATTTGCACGCGCTTCGCTGGCGGTAAGTGTGGTCATTTCGTGCTCCTTCAAAGAAGCCTTAATGGTACGGTTTAACGTACGTCTGTCAAGTCGCTATGTGAGCGCTACAGGATAAAAGGGTAGCGTCCCCTTTG
Organism: Hydrogenophilales bacterium 12-61-10; assembly: GCA_002279795.1. Lineage (GTDB taxonomy): Bacteria > Pseudomonadota > Gammaproteobacteria > Burkholderiales > Thiobacillaceae > Thiobacillus. The sequence goes on along the minus strand of NCCT01000117.1, from coordinate 10,712 downwards.
CCCCACATCGGCTGCTGAAACAGCGTTAAACAGTTGCTGTCCCTATTATTTCTTAAATGCAGAGGTTCGTTGAACGATTGCTTTGTTGTAGTCAATTCCGATCCGGAATGCGTAGCTTTGGTCGGGCTCGATTCTTGCCGGATTCTCAATGAATTGCTCCAGTCCAAAATTAGGCCGTGACTGCACTCCTATCAAGTACTCACCTGGAGCTAAAAAGATTTTCAGGGTCTCTGAAGGTCTAAATCCGGCGATCTCCTCGCCGTTGATAAATAGATAAATTGTTGTACCGGCTCCGTATAGCCCTGAATCGCGCACAAATACAAGTTGGGACGATGGCTCTGCATGTGGCTTTTGTTGATACTTTGAAACGCTAATTCTCGAACCGGGAATAGCCGAGGCTTGAGTAGGAGATACAGGAGTAGTTGCGCATCCCGAGATGATTAATAATGTGGCCGCAAGGGGGATTGTGTGGTTTCGAATCGAGCGGGTCATGTAGTTGCCTAGCATTGATAAATAGTCGTCGTGTGACGGATTAAAGATTACCGGACATGTTCGGTAATCTTTAATCGAGGGGTTAATTCTAGAATGCAGTGGGGTAAATTGATGGACTGCCATTGCCTGATGTTCCATACCGATACTTCGATTGTGAACCGGGTTTTACGGTCGCTTTTACCTCTGTCATGCCGCCCCCACATACGCCATTTGGGTTTGCGCTTAAAATATATTCTCCCTCTGGTAAATGCATAACGACTTTTTCAGAGATTCGGATATCTGCGATAGGCTTCCCATTGACGAATATGCGCGTAGAACATGCCGAACCCGTAAAACCGCTATCTCGTTTTACTGTTACCTCTCCTGAGTTTGTCGGAACTGGAACTGCTTCGAGGTTTGAAATCGGCTAGGATGCACACCCGACAAGGCTAAAGCTAAGAACTGCGGCCAAACATCGTCTGCGAAGCATTGGTTTTCCTTATGGATTGAGAAGGCTGATGAAATAAGAGGTGCGCTTTAGCGTGTCCCGCTTGATGATGGGTTAGCGAACATGCGTGCCGCTGGGGGAAACAGTTCGTCAAGCACAGGCACAAGTGTCGGCGGAATCTCGGCCATGCCTGGTTGCTTGGTTGTGAGCCAGTTGCAAATTCGGTGGTCTGTAATCTGAACTGGATTCTCAAAATACGCTCCGTCAGGAGGTTGGCTTGCTATGTTCTTGAATTTAAATTCGCTGTCCCACAAGCCGCCTCCAGCGGGCTTCACTTTGTCACAAGCTCGATATTTGTAGCCCAGCCAGTAAGTTGTTTCGCCACGTTCTTTCCGTACCTCGATGACAAAGACATAGTGACCGATGGCGTTGCTAGCTTCCGGCTCCTTGGAGGTGAACGAGTAAGGCTGTGCCTTTACTCTTTTCATGATTTTGATGAGTGGACCTCGCTCGTATGCAAGGTGCTTTACAGCAAAAGCAGGCATGGCTGGATCTCCTTTGTTTGCTTAACGGTATATAGCAGTCACATCCTCCGCTATCGCATGGCGGGGCTTCACCCCATTTGCTGCTCCAACGTGAACCGTGCTCTGGCATCCTGCCCGAGCACCTTCACCAGATACGGCATGATTTCCACAAGCGTTTTATGCAGCGTCCACGGCGGGTTGATGACGAATAGGCCGCTGCCATGCATGCCAAATCCGTCCGATGACGGGGTATGTACGGTGAGGGCGACGTGCAGCCAGTTCTTGATCGGCAGGCGCTTGAGTTTGCTGGGGAGTTGCTGGGCGTCCAGGCGCGCGAGTTGCGGATACCAGACGGCATAGGTGCCGGTGGCGAAGCGGGTCATGCCTTCCTGCAGCGCCGCGATGACATTCGGGTAGTCGTCGCGGGTTTCGTAGGGTGGATCGATCAGCACCAGCGCGCGGCGGGGCGGGGGCGGCAGCAGGGCTTTGAGGGCATCGTAGCCGTTGGCGGCGGTGATGCTGACCTGCCGCCCGTGTGTGCTGAAGTTGTCCTGCAAAATCTGGCTGTCGCTGCTGTGCAACTCAAACAGGCGCAGGCGATCTTGCGGGCGCAGGGTTTGCAGGGCCAGCCAGGGTGAGCCGGGATAAAAGCGCAGGCTGCCATCCGGGTTGCAGGCGCGTACCAGATCCACATAGTCGGTCAGTGCTGCGGGCACATCCTCGCGCGCCCACAGCTTGCCGATGCCGCTTTCGTATTCCTTCAGTTTGGTCGCATAGCCAGTGTCCAGTTCATACAGCCCGGCGCCCGCATGGGTGTCGATGATCCAGAACGGTTTGTCTTTTTGCCCCAGATAGCGGCTGAGCTGGACGAGCAGGAAATGCTTGAGGACGTCGGCGTGATTGCCGGCATGAAAGGCGTGGCGGTAGCTCAGCATGGTCGAGTCTTATTTAAAGGCGGCCGGAGTGTTGCACATTCTGGCGAATTACGCCGTGCCGCGCAGGGTCAAACTGCCGAGTCGCGCCACATGCGGCGTATGGTCAAAAATCCCCGATAGGCTGCTTCCAGGCCGTGCACGATGCCGGGCAAGCCGGCGATGCGGCCGGGCAGATTGAACGCAGGCAGGGTTTGCCACAGCGCGGCGAATGCGCGGGCGCCCGATACCAGACGGCTATCCGGCCAGCGGGCATGCAGGCGGGCAAAGGCATCGGCGCGGCTCAGTCCTTCGCCCAGTTCGCTGTCGTCGCATTGGGCCAGATTGACCCAGCGGATGCGGTCTGCGCCGCGCTGGCGGCGATAAAAGCCGATTTCGCGTGAACACACGGGGCAGCCGCCGTCGTAATAGACAGAGAGCAGGGCAGGGGCGGGTGAGGTCATGGCGGGGCCGGATTCAGTGCAATGGATAGACTGGAATTTACTGCAATTAACGATCACCTTGCTTGACATTGGTTCTACTTAGAACTAAATTAGTCCTAACGCGAACAAATGAGTCCCCGATGAACCCGCCAGCCGAATTCCTGCCGACCGTACAAGCCATGGTGCAGTGTTATCAGGCGTTCGAAATGAATACCGCCGCGCACATTCGCTCGCTGGGGCTGACGCCGCCGCAGTTCGACATCATCGCCACGCTGGGCAACACACAGGGCATGACCGCCAGCGTGCTGGGCGAAAAAACCCTGATCACCAAGGGCACGCTGACCGGCGTGGTGGATCGCCTGGTGGCGCGCGGTTGGGTCGAACGCGCAGCGCACGACAGCGACCGCCGCTGCCAGATCGTTCGCCTGACGGCGTCGGGCGAGGCGCTGTTTGCGCAGGTTTTTCCCGACCACATGGCGTATCTGGCGGCGCGATTTGGCAGCGCAAGTGCTGCCGATCATGCGCGCTGGCAAGCCACCCTGCATCAGCTTGAACAGCTTTTCAAACAGGAGACCGCATGACTTTGAATGCGCGATACACGACCCCGGCCATCGTGCTGCACTGGCTGGTGGCGCTGCTGATTTTTGTGGGCTTTCCGCTCGGCGTCTACATGCACGAATTGCCGCTGTCGCCGACCAAGCTGCAGCTTTACAGCTATCACAAGTGGATCGGCATCACGGTGCTGCTGCTGGCCGGCGTGCGCGTGGCGTGGCGCCTGAGCCACCGGCCGCCGCCCTTGCCCGTCAGCGTGGTGCGCTGGCAGGCGCAGGCGAGCGCCGTGGTGCATGGCCTGCTGTATGTGCTGATCCTGGCCATTCCGCTGTCGGGCTGGCTGATGAGTTCGGCCAAGGGGTTTCCCGTGGTCTGGTTCGGCGTGTTGCCGCTGCCGGACCTGGTCGGCAAAAGCCGCGAGCTGGGCGATGTGCTGGCCACGGTCCACCAGATACTGAACTTCACGCTGCTGGGGCTGGTCATCCTCCACGTTGCCGCAGCGCTCAAGCATCACTTCATCGAACGCCAGCCTTTTTTGCAGCGCATGGGCTGGAGCAAACAGGAGCGCACATGAAACCGGTTTTGAAACATCTGATGCTGCTGGCCAGCCTGGCCGCGTCATCCGCCCATGCGGTTGAATACCGCAGCGTGTTGCCCAAGCAAAGCGCGATCAGCTTCGAGTTCCGCCAGATGGGGGTGCCGGTGGCGGGCGGGTTCAAGCGCTTTGCCACCCAGATGGTGTTCGACCCGGCCAAGCCCGAGGCCGCCAGCGCTCGCATCGAGATCGATCTCGCCAGCATCGACGCCGGATCGGTGGAGGCTGACGAAGAGTCGGCCAGCAAGCTGTGGTTCAACCGCAGCGCGTATCCCAAGGCGGTGTTCACGTCCAGCCAGATCCGTGCGCTGGGCAACAACCGCTACGAAATGCGCGGCACGCTCACGCTCAAGGGCAAAAGTCGTCCCATGGTCGTTCCGGTCACCTATCGGCCCGGACAAAACGCTGCCACGTTCGACGGCGCGTTCGTACTCAAGCGCCTGGAATTCGGCATCGGCGAAGGCATGTGGTCCGATGTCGCCACCGTCGCCAACGAAGTCCAGGTCAAGTTCCGTATTGCCGCCAGCGGCAAATAACCCGTTGTTCCCTATCTTTCAGGAGAGTTACATGAAACGCCTTGCCACCTTGATCGCCCTTGCCACCGTTGCCGCCACCGCTCAGGCCGCGCCCGAAACCTACACCATCGACAACAGCCATACCTACCCGCATTTCACCTATACCCACCTGGGTTTTTCCAAGCAGACGCATAAATTTGACAAGACCAGCGGCAAGGTGGTGCTCGACCGCGCGGCCAAGACCGGCTCGGTGGATGTGACCATCGACGCGACCTCGGTCAACACCGGCTACGCGCTGTTCAACGAGCACATCCAGGCTGCGGATTACTTTGATACCGCCAAGTACCCGACGATCAGTTTCAAATCCAGCAAGATGAACTTCAAGGGCGACGAGCCGGTTAGCCTGGAGGGCGATCTCACCATCAAGGGTGTGACCAAACCGGTGACGCTCACGGTCACCCATTTCAAATGCATGCCGCACCCGATGCTGAAAGTGCCGGCCTGCGGCGCCAACGCCTCGGCTACGGTCAAGCGTTCGGATTTCAACATGGGCAAGAACGTGCCCTACGTCGGCGATGAGATCACCCTGACCCTCGCCATCGAAGCCATGAAAGTCCCCGCCGCCGCGAAGTAAATCGCTGACGGAAGGTCGCCACTTCGACGCAGGCTGTTGGGTTTCCAACAGCCTGCTGTTTTTTTGTGCGGCCACACATTTGGCGTGATTTTTTAACATGTTGTTTTATCTGGATAAAATCTATTTCAGGGCGTGTGGCGAGGCATGGCATGACGGTTGCAAGTAGGTGTGCATAGCCCTTCGGGGCGCAACACCTGGGAGCCTCAAATGAACCGACTTGCCCTGCTGACTGTGCTTGCCAGCCTTGCTTCTTCTGCCCAGGCTGCGCCCGAAACCTACGTCATCGACAACAGCCAGACGGTGGCGAATTTCAGCCTCAGCATGCTGGGCGTGTCGAACAAGGCGCACAAATTCGAGAAAGCCAGCGGCAAAGTGGTGCTGGATCCGGCGACCCAGACAGGCTCGGTCGAGGTCGATATCGATGCTGCCTCGGTGAATACCGGCATGGCGATGCTCGATGAAAAAATGCAGTCGGCCGACTTTTTTGATGCGGCCAATTTTCCGGTGATCCGTTTCAAATCCAATAATCTGACGCTGAATGGCGATCAGATCAGCCTGACGGGCGACCTCACCATCAAGGGCGTGACCAAGCCGGTGACGCTGTCGGTGACCCGCTTCAAGTGCTCGCCGATTTCCGGCCTGCAGGGCGATACCTGCGTCGCCAATGCCAACGTCACGATCAAGCGCTCGGAGTTCAACATGGGCAAGTACCGCTTTCTTGCCGGCAATGACGTTGCCTTGAACCTGGTGATCGGCGCGACGCCGATATCGGCATCGAAGCCGTCAACCATGGCGCCGACGCGATTTATATCGGCGGCCCGTCGTTCGGCGCGCGCACCTCGGCGGCCAACGAGGTGGCCGACATTGCGCGACTGGTGGCGCACGCGCACCGCTACAACGCGCGCGTGTTCGTCACCCTCAACACGATTCTGCGCGACGATGAACTGGAACCGGCGCGGCAGCAGATCGTTGCGCTTTACGAAGCCGGCGTCGATGCGCTGATCATCCAGGACATGGGCTTGCTGGAACTCGACCTGCCGCCGATCCAGCTGCACGCCAGCACCCAGACCGATATTCGCACCCCGGAAAAAGCCCGCTTCCTGCAGGACGTGGGACTGAATCAAATTGTGCTGGCGCGTGAACTCGATCTCGCGCAGATCGCGGCCATCCGCGCCGCCACGCGGCCGGAAACCACGCTGGAATTCTTCGTCCATGGCGCGCTGTGCGTCGCCTACAGCGGCCAGTGCTACGTCAGCCATGCCAACACCGGGCGCAGCGCCAATCGCGGCGATTGCTCGCAGGCCTGCCGCCTGCCGTATCAGGTCACCGACCTGCAGGGCCGCATCGTCGCGCACGACAAGCATGTGCTGTCGATGAAGGACAACAACCAGAGCGACAACCTGCAAGCCCTGATCGACGCCGGTATCCGCAGCTTCAAGATCGAAGGCCGCTACAAGGACATGGGCTATGTGAAGAACATCACCGCTCATTACCGCATGCTGCTCGACCAGATCATCGAACGCCGCCCGGAATTCGCACGCGCTTCATCCGGCCGCACCACGTTCGCCTTCACGCCCGACCCCGACCAGAACTTCAACCGCGAATTCACCGACTACTTCGTCGGCGGCCGCAAGGACGACATCGGCGCGTTCGACTCACCCAAAAACCCCGGCCTGCCGATTGGCTATGTGAGCAAGGTGGGCGACAAGTGGGTCGAGCTGTTTGCCGACTCGGCCGATACCGTGCTGAACAATGGCGACGGTCTCTGCTACTACACCCTGCACAAGGAGCTCGCCGGTCTCGCGATCAACCGCGCTGAAAAAACAGGCGACGGGAAATGGCGCGTATTTCCGAAAGACCCGATTGCCAGCTTCAAGGACTTGCGTGCCGGCACGCTGCTCAACCGCAACCGCGACATGAACTGGGTGCGCATGCTGGACAAGGACTCCAGCGAACGCCGCATCGGCGTGTGGCTGCGGCTGGAAGAAACCGCCAGCGGCTTTGCGCTGACGCTGGCCGACGAAGACGGTCACAGCGTCACCGTGGCCGCGGATCACGCGAAAGAACCCGCCAACGACACGGCAAAAGCCGAAGCCACGCTGAATGCGCATCTCGGCAAACTGGGCACCACCGATTACGCCGTGAAGGGCATCGCACTGGAACTGTCGCAGCCGTGGTTCGTGCCGGCGTCGTTCATCAACGCCCTGCGCCGCGATGCCATCGCCGCACTCGACGCCGAGCGCGCCGCTGCTTATGTGCGCCCGCAGCGTGCGCATGCGGTCGAGCCGCCTGCCATGTATCCGGAAGACACCTTGAGCTATCTCGCCAACGTCTACAACCACAAGGCGCGCGATTTTTACGCCAGGCACGGCGTCAAGGTCATCGCCGCCGCGTATGAGAGCCACGAGGAAGCCGGCGAGGTTTCGCTGATGATCACCAAGCACTGCGTGCGTTTTTCGTTGAGCCTGTGCCCCAAGCAGGCCAAGGGCGTCACCGGCGTGCAGGGCACGGTGCGCGCGGAACCGCTTACGCTCATCAACGGCAGCGAAAAACTCACCCTGCGCTTCGACTGCAAGCCGTGCGAAATGCACGTCGTGGGCAAGCTCAAACCCGCCGTCGCCAAGGCCGGCGCGCCGCTGAGCTTTTATAAAACTCGGCCCGGCGCCTGAACGTCCGGGAGCAGTCGACTCAGGCCTGGCGGTTTGAAAGGGTGATGCGGGAGGCAGGATTCAGCCCTGAAATGGCGCGCGACGGATTCGCGTGAATCGCGGATGCCTGGGCCAGACAGGGCGGGTGCGCGCTACAAACAGTCCGCCCGCTCGATCAGGCACGCGTAGTCGCCCATCTCGAATTCACGGCAAACCCAGGGCCGGTTTTCGTAAATCGAGCATTTCATGTTGTCCCGGTTCAAGGCCGCACACCAGCCGTCTTCCAGCCGCGCCATGTGCCAGCAGCCCCACTCGTCGACCTCGATGAAGTGTTCCGGCACGCCGGTGTCGGTAATCAGCATGACCTCCAGCCGGCAACAGCAGGCCCGACAGTTGGAGCACGTTACCTCGGCATCAGGAAGGGGAGGCGGTTCGATCGTCATGGGGATTTTTCAGGTTTGAACTCGCGATAAATGCAGCCGACTTCTGTTTGGGGGTTTGGGCCGAATGTGCCGATGGGCGATCTTCACACGAACGCCTGCTTGCAGGAAAAGCTTTTCTCTGGGCTGTGCTATTTAGGCAGGGTTTCCTGCGCCAGGCGAATGTCGAGGTTGCACAGGCGACTGATTTTTCCAACCATGTTCCCCAGCTCGGGCCACGTCACATCGGCGGTTCCCTGAATTCGTCTGGAGCCTGCTGAAAACACCGTCAACAGGCTTTCAAAAGGAATGGGCAATCCAGCGTGGTCTCGGTCGAAACGCTCGATTGCCAGCAGCCGTAAGCCGTGGATGTCCAGCCGCCACGACCGGGGCACGTCAAAACCCGCCGCGCGGTGCACGTCCAGGCAAAGCGACTCCAGGTCGAGCAGGCCATCGTATTGCGGCTCTTCGATCTTGACGATCACATCGACGAAGCGCTCGCCTTCCGGCCGCACGCCGAATGGCATGAACTCCCCCGTCCACGCCTCTCGATCGGGGATCGTGAGCAATACCTTCGAGATCATTCCCCCGGCGGAGGGCGTCGGACCAAGCATGTCGGCCAGGCCCAATAGCCCCTGCGTCTCGCTGGAATGCTGCCGAACCTCGGTCCGGAGGATGGTCCAAATGGCCGAACGGCTGTTTTGAACGGCCGCCGCCGGTTGGACCCGCGTGTGCCCATACCATTCGGTCGCCTGCATGTCGTCCGCGAACACATCGATGTGCCCAATGCCGTCATGCCCGGCCAGCATGAGCATTGCCCACTCGGTTTCCAGCCCTGGCGCGGGGGGCGCGGGCTGCCTGGCCAATATTTCGGCATAAATCCGGCGCTGCAGGTTGCCCGCCTGGTTGGGCGGGATCATGGCCATGAGGCGGGGATGGAGCGGCCGGATTTCAGCTCGCCATTTATGCACCTGGACAACATCGGCTTGTTGGGCAGCAAAAATACCGTTCGGTTGTCGCCTGTTTACGACCCCGCCCCGATGCGCGCCTGGCCACGGCACACCCTGCGCATGGCCATCGGAATCGCGTTCGAGCCGGGAACATCGGTCTACGCACAAATCGCGCAAACCGCCACGTCATTTGGCTTGTCTGTCCATCAGGGGCGCGACATCCTGCATGAGGCGGCCAGCGCGACAGAAGACTACTGCGAGCGCGTCATGGCCCTTGAAAACGTGCCACCAGACCGGCGCGAAATCCTTGTCGGTGTCGTGCGCAAAGAACGGGAAATGCTGGCGGCTGCATAACGCGGGCCAGACGGCCTTGATTCCCATATGCACGGAGCCTTTGCCGGGACGCAAATGGCTGTTTGGCGCCTTCGCGCGATGGGTGTTTTGACTTGGGTTGCATCGCGCCATTGCCACCCGGCGCTGAACCCGGCACGACTGCGCGACTACAACCCCGCCAGCGTTCTGATGTGCGCGGCCACGCTGCGCCCCAGCGAGCTGAGGTCGTAGCCGCCTTCGAGCACCGAGACGATGCGGCCCTCGGCTTGGCGTGCAGCGATATCCATGACCTGTTCGGTGATCCAGACGTAATCCGCTTCGACCAGGCCGAACTGCGCCATGTCGTCTTCGCGGTGGCCGTCGAAGCCGGCGGAGAAAAAGACCATTTGGGGGGAGAAGGCTTGCAGGCGCGGCAGAATCTGCGCGCTGAAGGCTACGCGATAGGGCTGGCCGGTGGTGTGGGCGGGCAGCGGCACGTTGACGATGTGCGGGTTGGCGGTGTCGGCGCCGGAGTAGGGGTAGAAGGGGTGCTGGAAGGTGGAGCACAGCATGACGCGCGGGTCGTCCCGAAAGATGTCTTCGGTGCCGTTGCCGTGGTGGACGTCGAAATCGACGATGGCGACGCGTTCGAGGCCGTGCTGGTCGAGCGCGTGGGCGGCGGCGACGGCGACGTTGTTGAAGAAGCAGAAGCCCATGGCCCGGGTGCGGGTGGCATGGTGGCCGGGTGGGCGGCAGGCGACGAAGGCGTTGGCCGCTTCGCCGCGCATGACCATGTCCACCGCCAGGACTGCGCCACCGGCGGCGTGCCGGGCGGCGTCCAGGGTGTGCGGGTTCATGCGGGTGTCGGGGTCGAGTGCACGGTGGCCTGCGCTGGGCGAGGCGGCTTCGATGGCGTCGATATAGGCGGCGTCGTGCACGCGCAGCAGCTGGCTGCGCGTAACCGGCAGGGCTTCCCGATGCAGCAGGTAATCGAACAGCCGGGCAGCGTGCAGCTGGTCGTCGATGGCGCCGAGGCGCGCGGGACTTTCGGGATGCCAGCCACCCATGTTGTGCAGGAGAAAGCTGGGGTGGGTGATGTAGGCGGTTTGCATGCGTTGGCTGGGGCAGGAACATGATGGCTATGATTCGGCACTATAGCCGGGCAAGGATGGCGCTGTAACAGGGGATGGCCTAGTATAAGTACACACAAATAACGATACATGTATTATGCTGTTGCATATCCATCCCGAGCTGAGGAATTGGCCATGCGACAGACCGAATTGCACCTTA
>NCCT01000116.1 GCA_002279795.1 Hydrogenophilales bacterium 12-61-10 | reverse complement strand
GCCAATCGCGGCGAAATCGCTCTGCGTATCCAGCGCGCCTGCCGCGAGATGGGCATCAAAACGGTCGTTGTCTACTCTGAGGCAGACCGCGATGCCAAATATGTGAAACTGGCCGATGAGTCGGTGTGCATCGGTCCGGCAGCATCGGCGCAGAGCTACCTGCATGTACCTTCGATCATTGCCGCCGCCGAAGTGACGGACGCCGAGGCGATTCACCCCGGCTACGGCTTTTTGTCGGAAAACGCCAATTTTGCCGAACGCGTCGAGTCTTCCGGCTTTGCCTTCATCGGCCCGCGTCCCGAAAACATTCGCCTGATGGGCGACAAGGTCACCGCCAAGCAGGCGATGCTCGCCGCCAAGGTGCCCTGCGTGCCCGGTTCCGAGGGCGCGATGCCGGACGATCCGGACGAGATCATCAAGATTGCCGCCAAGATCGGCTACCCGGTCATCATCAAGGCGGCGGGCGGCGGCGGCGGGCGCGGCATGCGCGTGGTGCACAGCGAGGCCGCGCTGCTGAATGCCGTGGCCATGACCAGTTCGGAGGCGCAGAGCTTCTTTGGCAACCCCATGGTTTACATGGAGAAGTTCCTGCAAACGCCACGTCATATCGAGATCCAGATTCTCGCCGACGAGCACGGTAATGCCGTCCATCTGGGTGAGCGCGACTGCTCGATGCAGCGCCGCCACCAGAAAGTGCTGGAAGAAGCGCCGGCGCCGGGGCTCGACCCCAAGCTGCGCGACAAGATCGGCGAACGCTGCGCAGAAGCCTGCCGCAAGATCGGCTACCGCGGCGCCGGCACCTTCGAGTTCCTGTACGAAAACGGCGAGTTCTACTTCATCGAAATGAACACCCGGGTGCAGGTCGAACACCCGGTGACCGAGCTCATCACCGGCATCGATATCGTGCAGACGCAGATTCGCGTTGCCGCAGGCGAAAAGTTGCCGTGGAAACAGAAAGACATCCAGTTCCGCGGGCACGCCATCGAATGCCGCATCAACGCCGAACATCCGGTCACCTTCGTCCCCAGCCCCGGCAAGCTGACCAACTATCACGCGCCCGGCGGTCCCGGCATCCGCGTCGATTCGCACGTCTATCACGGCTATTACGTGCCGCCGCAGTACGACTCGATGATCGGCAAGCTGATCGCCTATGGCGACACCCGTGACCAGGCGATCGCCCGCATGCGCGGCGCGTTGATGGAAATGGTGGTCGAAGGCATCCAGACCAATATTTCGCTGCACCAGATCCTGATGCACGACGCTGCGTTTATTGCCGGCGGCACCAGCATTCATTATCTGGAGCACAAGCTGGCGGAAGAAAAGGCTGAGCGGTGAGCAGTCAGCGGTAAATCCCGCTCACTCCTCGCCGCTCCCTGTTCACCACCCACCGCTTACCCAACATGCCCTGGCAATCCGTCCGCATCTTCGTTGATTCAAAAACCGCCGAACTTCTGTCCGATGCGCTGATGGAAGTCGGTGCGCTGTCGGTGTCGCTGGAAGATGCTGACGCGGGCACGGTGGACGAAACGCCGTTGTTCGGCGAGCCGGATTACCCGAGCGCTGAACTATGGCCGCACAGCGTCGCAGTCGTGTTGCTGGAGGCAGACGCCGACGTGGCTGCCACGCTGGCGGCGGCAGCCGAACAGGCGGGCATCGTCGCGCCCACGCAGTACACGGTGGAAACGGTGGCCGAGCAGGACTGGGTGCGCTTGACGCAGTCGCAATTCGACCCGATCCCGATCTCGCCGCGCCTGTGGATCGTGCCGACCTGGCACGAGGCGCCGGACAGCAGCGCGATCAACCTCAAGCTGGACCCCGGCCTTGCCTTCGGCACGGGCAGCCACCCCACCACCCGGCTGTGTCTGCGCTGGCTCGACAAAAACGTGCGCGGCGGCGAAACCCTGCTCGACTACGGCTGCGGCTCCGGCATTCTGGCCATTGCAGCGGTCAAGCTGGGTGCCACGCATGTGGATGGCGTGGATATCGACGCGCAGGCCGTTACTGCATCGAACGACAATGCCGCGCTCAACGAGGTCAGCGCGCACTTTTGCCTGCCGAACGCGTTTGCGCCCGGACAATATGACATCGTCGTCGCCAACATTCTGACCAATCCGCTCAAGGGTATGGCGCCGCTTTTGGCCGGGCGCGTGCGGCCAGGCGGACAGCTGGTCTTGTCTGGCATCCTCGCGGAGCAGGCCGAGGACGTGATGGCGGTGTATCGCGAATGGTTCGTGTTTGATGCACCCATGATCGACGAGGGCTGGGTGCGCCTGTCTGGAATCAAGCAGTGAGGTTTCGCACCACCTGTCCAGTCTGCGCCAGCGTGTTTCGCCTCGGGGCGGATCAGCTCGATGCAGCGGACGGCTGGGTGCAATGCAGCGTGTGCGGCAGCGCGTTCGATGCCCGGCCAAGCCTGCTGATGGAGGATGGTTCGTCGATTGCCACCGAGCCGCAAGCCGCCGAGCCAGAATCCGGGTCTGTTGCGCCGGCGCAGCCTTCCGCTTTTCCGTTCACCAAGCACGGACCTGAAGAGGTACGGGCAATCGAGCAGGCAGCTCGGGAAGCCGTTGTTGCGCCCGTACCGGGCGGCATCGTCCAGCGTGAAACCGCCCTTGACCTGCCGTCGATCATTCTCATCGACCCCGATATTCCCGTGCCGGACGATTTCGGGCCGCTGCCGCAAATCGGTTCCACGCCCGATACTTCCGTGACGCCAGTTTCTTCTGCGCCGGCCGCGCTCGCTGCACCCTCCGCGCGCATCGAGTATGCCGCGCCGCAAGCGGTCGCCTTGCCTGTGGCGTCATCCGTGCCACGTCGTATCAAGCCCTGGGTGTGGGGGCTGGCGAGCGGGTTGCTTTTGTTGGCGCTGCTTGCGCAGATGAGTTACTTCCTGCGCGACCGCCTCGTCGGGCAGTGGCCGCAGGCTCGTCCCGCATTTGAGCAGGCCTGTTCGGTATTGGGCTGCACCGTGTCGCTGCCGCGCAATCTGGAACGACTCCAGATCATCGGCTCCGATCTGCAGACCGAGACGCGAAGCCGGCTGAAACTTGTGCTTACCTTGGGTAATCGCGCTGACCAGCCGCAGGCCTGGCCGATGCTGGTGTTGACGCTCACCGATCAGCGTGAGCGGCCGCTGGCACGCCGCAGTTTTGCCCCCAGCGAATATCTTGAGGATAGCCAGCGCATCGCCGCAGGGATTCCGCCCCGTAGCGAGCAAGCCCTGAGCTTGCCCCTGACGATCCGCGAGGTGTCACCGATGGGCTTTGATTTGAAGATAACGTATTGATTTGTTGTAATAAACAGGCGAAGCTAGCCGGCGTGATGCTTCTTCGGTATAGTTCGCCCTCCCGTTGCGGGAGAGCGCATGCGCAGCGTGCCGCCGAAGGCGTAACCCACCCGGAATCGCTCAGGCAAATGGACCGCAACACAGGAGCACTCTGGAGAGCGTGACCGCTGCTTTCACTTGAAAGCCGGCCGGGTCGCCACCGAAGGGGCAGCGGTTTCGTCAGGTTTGATCCGGACGCAACTGTAATCTCTCAGGTACCAAGGACAGAGGGGTGGAGCGCATCCGCGCATCCCTTTTATTTTTGGTTACCTTCATGTCAGATCAAGCCGCGTCCACCCCAGCAGCGCTCAAGCAGACTCCGCTCAACGCCACCCATCGCGGCCTGTCCGCAAAAATGGTCGATTTCGGCGGCTGGGACATGCCGGTCAACTACGGTTCGCAAATCGAAGAGCACCATGCGGTGCGCACCGGTTGCGGCCTGTTCGACGTCTCGCACATGCTGCCGCTCGACATCAGGGGCGCCAACGTCCGCGCGTTCCTGCGCCGGTTGGTTGCCAACAACGTCGACAAACTGCAGGTTTCGGGCAAGGCACTCTATTCGTGCATGCTCAACGAAGCCGGCGGCGTCATCGACGACCTCATCATTTATTTCATGGATGAGTCCTGGTTCCGTCTGGTGGTGAATGCAGGTACCGCGGAAAAAGACCTCGCCTGGATGGAAAAAATGAACGCCGACTGGGGCATGGGGCTTACCCTGACGCCGCGCCGCGACCTCGCGATGATCGCGATTCAGGGGCCGGCTGCAACGCAGGCGCTGAACCAGGCGCTGCCCGGCGTCGATTCGATTACCGCCCATCTCAAACCGTTCAACGCGGCCGCCATGGGGGAAATGTTCATTGCGCGCACCGGCTACACCGGCGAGGACGGCTTTGAAGTCATGGTGCTGGCGAAGTCTGCTCCCTTCTTCTGGAAAGCACTGATGGAAGCCGGTGGCAAGCCCATTGGCCTCGGCGCACGCGACACCCTGCGGCTCGAAGCCGGCATGAACCTCTACGGCCAGGACATGGACGACACCACTTCGCCGCTGGAATCCGGGCTGGCATGGACGGTGGACCTGAAAACCGAGCGCGAATTTGTTGGGCGCGCAGCGCTGGAAAGAAGCGAAATTACCCAACAGCTGGTGGGCCTGGTGCTGCTCGACAAGGGCGTGCTGCGTGGCCATCAGAAAGTCCTGACGAAAAACGGCGTCGGCGAAATCACCTCCGGTTCTTTTTCGCCGACGATGGAAAAATCGATCGCGTTGGCGCGCATCCCGCTCGGCATCGCGCCGGGCGAAGAAGTTGAAGTCGAAATTCGCGACAAGACACTAAAGGCCAAAGTCGTCAAATATCCGTTTGTGCGTAATGGCAAAGTCATGATTTGAGGGGTTAGGGATCGAGATTCAGGCGTCAGGGAACGTGCGGCTTCGCCGCAGTTTTTTGAAAGTGCGGGCTTTGCCCGCTCCACGCCTGCCCCCTGAATCCTGACCCCTTCCCCTACAAACTTAACAGCAAGGAGCACACCCACATGTCCATCCCCGCAGACCTCAAATACACCCCCAGCCATGAATGGGTGCGCGTCGAAGCCGACGGCACGCTGACGGTCGGCATTACCCACCACGCACAGGACCTGCTGGGCGACATGGTGTTCATCGAAAACCCCGCCGCAGGCCGCAGCCTCAACAAGGGCGAAGAATGCGCCGTGGTCGAGTCGGTCAAGGCCGCATCCGACGTCTACGCGCCGGTTGCGGGTGAAGTCATCGCCGCCAATGGTTGCGGGTGAAGTCATCGCCGCCAATGCCGACGTCGAATCCAGCCCGGAAGCGATCAACAAGGATGCCTACAGCGCCTGGATGTTCAAGCTGAAACCTGCCGATGCGGCCGATGTGGCCAGCCTGATGGATGCGGCGGCTTACCAGAAGCTGGTCGAGTCGGAAGCGCATTAGTTTTGGTAAGGCGTGAGGGGTCAGGTGTCAGGATCCCCCTCTTGCGCCAGCGCGAATCCTCACCCCTAACCCCTCACGCCTCACCCAATAAATGCCCTTCATTCCCCATACCCCTGAAGACGTTTCCAGCATGCTCGGCGCCATTGGCGCGGCCAGCATCGAAGACCTGTTCGACGAAATTCCGCCTGCGCTCAAAACTGGCAAGCTGAAAGACGTCCCTGACGGTCTGCCCGAAATGGCAGTGACGCGCTTGATGCAGGAGCGCGCATTGGCTGACGGTTTCTGGTCGAACTTCATCGGCGCGGGGGTGTACGAGCACCACATTCCGGCGGCGATCTGGCAGAT
>NCCT01000115.1 GCA_002279795.1 Hydrogenophilales bacterium 12-61-10 | reverse complement strand
AGCCGTTTTAATTCTTTTCTGAAAGTCCTGTTTGAAACCTGATACTCGTCGCCCCAAGAAACCGCACCCCGTCCGTCCCGAGCGCGATGTGTTGCCGCCTGCCAGCCATTTCGCCACCTGCCCGCGCGGGCTGGAGCCCTTGCTGGAGGCCGAGCTCATCGCCGCAGGCGCGCAGATCGTGCGTCAACTGCCCGCCGGGGTGCTGTTCATGGCGGACGCGGCCGCCGAGATGCGCGCCAACCTGCATTCCCGGATCGCCACCCGCATCCTGCGCAAGGTCGGTTTCACGCGCTACCAGAAGGAAGAGCACATTTACCGCGCGGCGCTCGAACTGCCCTGGCCGTCCTGGTTCAGCGTCAACAAAACAATCGCGGTGAAAGTCGGCGCGCAGAATGCGCCGCTGAAAAGCCTCAACTTCATCACCCTCAAAATCAAGGATGCGATTTGCGACCGCTTCCGCGAGGAAACCCGCGAACGCCCGAGCGTCGACACCGAAACGCCCGATGTGCCGGTGTATGCTTTCTTCACGCCCGACGCGGTGACTTTCTATCTCGACACCAGTGGCGTGCCGCTATTCAAGCGCGGCTTCAAGACCGAGGCGAGCGAAGCGTCGATCAAGGAAAACCTGGCCGCCGGGCTGTTGATGCTGTCGGGCTGGGAACCCGGCACGCCGCTGCTCGACCCGATGTGCGGCGCGGGCACGATCCTGATCGAGGCGGCCGACATGGCCCTGAATCGTGCACCTGGGCGCGGCCGGAATTTCGCGTTCGAGCACTACCGCGATTTTGATGCGGGCTTGTGGAAACGCATCAAGGCCGAGGCCCGCGCGCAGGAAAAGCCGCTGCGGAAACTGCCGATTTTTGGCTCGGATCAGGACCGCTGGGTCATCGACAAGGCAAAGAACAATCTCGTCGCGGCCGGCTATGCCGACGTGATCGAGCTGCGAGGATCTGGCTGACTGGTATCCGCAGCTCGGCGACTGGCTGAAAAAGGGCTTCAGCGGTTGGGATGCCTGGATCATTTCCGGCGATCCCCTGCTGCCCAAGCTGATGGGCTTGAAAGCCAGCCGCCGTATCCCTTTGTTTAACGGCATGATCGAGACCCGTTTTCTGCATTACAAGGTGATTGCCGGTTCGATGCGGCCGGTCAAGCCGGTGCGGCCGCTGGCCTGAGCCCGGCACGTCCGGCTGGACGAATGCCTTGCAAACGCGCACGATTGAGGCAAATAAAGCATCAATATCAATAAGCGGAGCAGGCTATGCCCAATTTGTCGGGCGAAACACGGCACTTCATCATCGAACTGGATGCGGCGGTTGAGGCGCATCTGGACTGGACGCGTCGCGTCATGCGCTGCGCCGTGCTGCAGGCGTCGCCCGGGGACGACGTGCTGGCGACCGAGGCTCACCTGTTGTGCCGCTTCGGTCACTGGATTGCATCGCAGCGGCCCCAATTCGAAAAACTGAGCACGCACAAAACCCGCCAGATCGAGATCGTGCATCAGGCCATGCACGATGCCATTCGCGTGCTGTGCGGAAAAATCCTGTCGGGGCAGCCCGGGACCCCGGATGAATTGGAGGTGTTCGAGCAAACCCAGTCCGAACTGATTGGGCTGATGGCCTGGTTCAAGACCCAGTTCCTGGCCGAGGCCATGTGCAACGATCCGCTGACCGGCCTGCCTCTGCGTTACGGCATCGAAGACGAGTTTGTGCAGGCGCAAAAAGTGGTGAAGCGTGAGCAGACCCAGCTCTATGTGGCGATGATCGACGTCGATCACTTCAAGAATATCAACGATCAATATGGCCATGTTGTGGGCGACAAGGCGTTGCGGCATCTGACGCGCAGCCTGAGCAGCGCGTTGCGGCCGAACGAGCCGTTGTTCCGCTTCGGCGGCGAAGAGTTCCTGCTGATGATGCAGTGTCCGTCATCCGAGGCCGCGACCATCGCGGCGAAGCGGATCGTCGATCAGGTGCGCAACGCCCCGCTGCAACTGGATGACATTGCCGAACCGGTCGGGATGACGATTACCCTGGGACTGACCCAGGCGCGCAACGGCGAATTTCTCGATGAGGTGATCGCCCGCGCGGATCAGGCGCTGTATGCAGGCAAGCACAGTGGGCGGGATTGTTACGTCATGCTGGATGCGGCGGAAGCTTCCGTTTAGCTGTCACCGCGTCGCGTGTCGCGGTTTTCATTGCCAAGCCGCGGAACCGGTTTCCGGGGAACTGCTTTGCGATTGACCGGTCACTCATTCACCCCATTCGAGAATCCCAGCCATGATTACCGCATCGCTCCGTCTCACCGGCCTGCTCAACGACGGCGCCGAGGTCTACCGCAGCTATTACCTGGTGGCCGACTTTGGTTCGTCCGGCAGCGGCAAGGCGTCGATCATTCCGATGTCGAGCGGCGCGCCCATGCCGGACGACGATCATCTGATGGTCAAATACGGCGGCGAGGAAGCTGCGCTGAAAGCGGCTGCCGAGGCGATCAAGGCTTTGCCTGGCAATCAGGGGCTGGATGTGACGGCCGTCATCAACCCCGATTAAGCGAACAAAGACAGGGGGCCTCGGCCCCCTGTCTGTTTTGCGGGAAATGCGCGGCGATTAAACGATGCCGAGGTGATCCAGCCCCGCCATCATGTCGCGCCCTTTGGCTTCCTGCCCGTGCAGCTTGATCTGCAGACGCAGGTCGTTGAGGCTGTCGGCGTTGCGCAGCGCATCTTCGTAGCTGATCATGCCCGCCTCGTAGAGGTCGAACAGCGCCTGGTCGAAGGTTTGCATGCCAAGCTCGCGCGATTTCTTCATGATCTCCTTGATTTCATGGACATCCCCTTTGAAGATCAGGTCGGCGATCAGCGGCGAATTGAGCAGGATTTCGACCGCGGCCACGCGCCCGACCACACCCTTGCGCGGAATCAGGCGCTGCGAGATGAAGGCCTTGAGGTTGAGCGACAGGTCCATCAGCAATTGGTCGCGCCGCTCTTCCGGGAAGAAGTTGATGATGCGGTCGAGCGCCTGGTTGGCGCTGTTGGCGTGCAGCGTCGACAGGCACAGATGGCCGGTTTCGGCGAAGGCGATGGCGTATTCCATGGTTTCGCGGTCGCGGATCTCGCCGATCAGGATGACGTCAGGCGCTTGCCGCAGGGTGTTCTTCAGCGCGGAGAACCAGTTGTCGGTGTCGATGCCGACTTCGCGCTGGGTGATGATGGACTTGTTGTGCTCGTGCACGTATTCGATCGGGTCTTCGACCGTGATGATGTGGTCGGCCGCGTTCTCGTTGCGGTGGCCGATCAGGGCGGCGAGCGAAGTCGACTTACCGGAACCGGTGGCGCCGACGAAAATCACCAGGCCGCGCTTGATCATCGCGACATCGCGCATGATCGGTGGCAGGTTGAGGTCGGCCATCTTGGGAATTTTGGTCACGATTGTCCGCATCACGATGCCGACGCGGCCCTGCTGGACGAACACGTTGACGCGGAAACGGCCGATTTCGGGCGGGCTGATGGCGAAGTTGGACTCGTTGGTCGCTTCGAAATCGCTCCATTGCCGCTCGTTCATGATCGAGCGCGCCAGTTCGCTGGTGTGGGCCGGCGTCAGGGTCTGATTCGACACCGGCGTGATTTTGCCGTCGACCTTGAACGCAGGCGGAAAGCCCGCGGTGATGAACAGGTCGGACGCATTTTTCGCCAGCATCAGGCGCAACAGATCGTGGATGGTTTTTTCAGCATTCATCGTTTCAGTCCTTCACCAGTCCGGGTTAACCCAGGAAAGCGTCTTTGTTTTGCGCCGCGTTGCGCGCGATGCCCGACGCAATGACATTGCGTTTCACCAGATCCTGCAGGCACTGGTCGAGGGTTTGCATGCCGATGTTGCCGCCGGTCTGGATCGCAGAATACATCTGCGCGACCTTGCCTTCACGAATCAGGTTGCGGATCGCCGGGGTGCCGATCATGATTTCGTGCGCCGCCACGCGGCCGTTGCCGTCCTTGGTTTTCAACAGCGTTTGCGAGATCACCGCGCGCAGCGATTCAGACAGCATTGAGCGCACCATTTCCTTTTCGGCCGCCGGGAACACATCGACCACGCGGTCGATGGTTTTCGCCGCCGACGAGGTGTGCAGGGTGCCGAACACCAGGTGGCCGGTTTCAGCGGCAGTCAGCGCGAGGCGGATCGTTTCCAGATCGCGCAGTTCGCCGACCAAGATCACGTCCGGGTCTTCGCGCAGCGCCGAACGCAAGGCATTGTTGAACGACAGCGTATGCGGTCCGACTTCGCGCTGGTTGATCAGGCATTTCTTGCTCTGGTGCACGAATTCGATCGGGTCTTCGACGGTGAGGATGTGCGCGTAATTGTTCTCGTTGATGTAATCCATCATCGCCGCCAGCGTGGTCGACTTGCCCGAACCGGTCGGCCCGGTCACCAGCACGATGCCGCGCGGCTGGTCGGAAATTTCCTTGAAGATTTGCGGGCAGTTGAGTTCTTCCAGCGATAGCACCTTGGACGGAATGGTACGGAACACCGCGCCGGCGCCGTATTGCTGGTTGAAGGCGTTGACGCGAAAGCGCGCCAGCGAGGGGATCTCGAACGAGAAGTCGATTTCCAGCGTTTCCTCGTACACCTTGCGCTGGCCGTCGTTCATGATGTCGTACACCATGCGATGCACGTCCTTGTGTTCCATCGGCGGCAGGTTGATGCGGCGCACGTCGCCGTTGACCCGGATCATCGGCGGCAGGCTGGCGGACAGGTGCAGGTCGGACGCTTTGTTCTTGACGGAAAAAGCCAATAATTCGGAAATATCCACGTGAGCCTCGGCTGGGGTGTTTTGAAAGATAATGAGCGCAATGGATAACGGTCTGAAAACAGGCGAACTTGAGCCGGATGTGGCGGCTGCGCATGAGGCATTTGTCCGGCGTTTGCATGGCGTGCAGGCGCGGATCGCGCAGGCGCTTGCCGATGCGGGGCGCGAGGCAACTGCGGTTCAGCTGCTGGCGGTCAGCAAGACGTTCAACGCGGCTGCGGTGCGCGAGCTGGCTGGCTGTGGACAGCGTGCATTCGGTGAAAATTACGTGCAGGAAGCGCTCGACAAGCAGCAGGCCCTGTGCGACCTGCCGCTGGAATGGCATTTCATCGGCCCGATCCAGAGCAATAAAACGCGCGCCATCGCGGAAAACTTCAGCTGGGTCCACAGCATCGACCGGCAAAAAGTCGCCGAACGGCTGTCTGCGCAGCGGCCGGCCCATTTGCCCCCGCTGCAGGTCTGCATCGAGCTCAATGTAAGCGGCGAAGCCACCAAGGGCGGGGTGGCCATCGCCGAGCTGCCTGCGCTGGCCGATGCCCTGTCCATGCTGCCGGGTTTGCAGCTGCGTGGCTTGATGGCGATTCCGGCGCCGGCGACGGACCCGGCCATCCAGCGCGCCGCCTTCCGCCAGGTGCGTACGGCGCTCGAATCCCTGATCGCGCGCGGATACGCGCTCGACACGCTGTCGATGGGCATGTCGGCCGATCTGGAGGCCGCCATCCTCGAAGGCGCAACAATCGTGCGGGTCGGCACCGCTCTTTTTGGTGAAAGGAATACACATGAATAAGGTCAGTTTCATCGGCGGCGGCAACATGGCTGCGGCCATCATCGGCGGCTTGATCGCAAGCGGCGCGCAGCCGGCCGATATCGAAGTGGTGGAAATCAATGCCGATGCGCGGGGCCAACTGGCCGCGCGTTTTGGCGTGGAAACGCATACCGATCTGGCACAGGCTCGCCTGCAAGGCCTGATCGTGCTTGCCGTCAAGCCGCAATCCCTGCCCGAGGTGGCGGCGTCGCTGTCCACGCGGCTTTCGACCCAGCTGGTGATTTCGATTGCCGCCGGGGTGCGGGTGGCGGACCTCGGCCGCTGGCTCGGAGGGCATGAGCAGATCGTTCGCGCCATGCCCAACACCCCGGCGCTGGTTCAGGCCGGAATTGCCGGCCTGTTTGCGCCGGATAGCGTTGCCCAGGCCGCACGCTCGCAGGCCGAAACCGTACTGCGTGCGGTCGGCGGCGTGGTGTGGGTAGACAACGAAACCGAACTGGATGCTGTGACAGCGGTTTCCGGCAGCGGCCCGGCCTACGTGTTTTATTGCATCGAGTCGCTCGAGGCGGCGGCAGCAGCTCAGGGCTTGTCGGCCGCGACCGCGCGCCAACTG
>NCCT01000160.1 GCA_002279795.1 Hydrogenophilales bacterium 12-61-10 | reverse complement strand
TCACGTCGCCCGCCGCCACGGCGACGAGCCCCGCGACCGGGTCGCTCGAGCGCACCAGGAGGCGTCCGTCGTCGTCGAGGCCCTCCGCGGTGCCGAGCAGCAACGGCAGACCGGGCCGGTCGACCCGCACGGCACGGCCGAGCGTGCGCAGCTCGGAGAGCTGGGCTTCGTCGTTGGCGTCGTAGATCGAGCCGGGACGCAGGCCGTCGCCCAGCGAGAAGGCCACGTCGTAGGCCTTCATGATGTCGCAGATGTCCTCGAAGTGCGTGTAGAGGAAGCTTTCCTTGTGGTGCGCGAGGCACCACTTGGCCATGATCGAACCGCCGCGGGAAACAATCCCGGTCATGCGGTTGGCGGTCATCGGCACGTAGCGCAGCAGCACGCCGGCATGGATGGTGAAGTAGTCGACGCCCTGCTCGGCCTGCTCGATCAGCGTGTCGCGGAACATCTCCCAGGTCAGGTCTTCGGCCTTGCCGTCGACTTTTTCCAGCGCCTGGTAGATCGGCACCGTGCCGATGGGCACCGGCGAATTGCGGATGATCCACTCGCGCGTCTCGTGGATGTTCTTGCCGGTCGACAGGTCCATCACGGTGTCGCCGCCCCAGCGGATCGCCCAGGTCATCTTCTCGACTTCTTCCTGGATGCTCGAACCCAACGCCGAGTTGCCGATGTTGGCGTTGATCTTCACCAGGAAATTGCGGCCGATGATCATCGGCTCGGATTCCGGGTGGTTGATGTTGTTGGGGATGATGGCGCGGCCGCGCGCGACTTCGCTGCGCACGAACTCGGGGGTGATCTCGTTCTGCAGGTTCGCCCCGTAGTTCTGGCCGGGATGCTGGCGGTTCATCAGCGCGGCGAGCTTCGCGCCCTGCGGGCCGGATGCCTTCAGCGATTCGAGATAGGCGGCGCGGTTGTTGTTCTCGCGAATGGCGATGAACTCCATCTCCGGTGTGATGATGCCCTGGCGCGCATAGTGCATCTGGCTGACGTTCATACCCGCCTTGGCGCGGCGCGGGT
>NCCT01000114.1 GCA_002279795.1 Hydrogenophilales bacterium 12-61-10 | reverse complement strand
CTTCGGCCATCACGATGATGAGCACAAAGCGTCTTCCGCAAAACCCGACCCAGACAAGCAGCCCGAGAAATTCAACCTCGGGCACGATCACTGCCATATGTCTGGCTACCTGGGCTTCTTGAACGAGGCCGCTTTCCACACCTCCGTTCCACCCACACAGCCCTCGTTGCGATGCAGCGAAGCGGCTTATCCACCCCTCGCTCTGGACAGACCCGAACGTCCCAACTGGTCCGCTCTCGCCTAACACGGCGGGACGGATGCCACTCCTCAAGCTAGCACGCACTTTTTAGCCTGCGCGGTTCCGTTTCGCCGGATTCATCCTTGTTATTTTGGAGAATTCGATGCGAAGACGTCTATTGCCGCTTGGGTTGGCGGCGCTGTTATTCAACCCATCTTTTGCACAAACTGTCGATGCCGGAAGTAATGGCGCTTACGAAACGCGTGGTGCCCACGCTCTGCGTGCCGCCGAACCGGCTGCCCCGCTCACCCTGAAGGCGGCACTGGAGTTAGCGCTTGGCGCCAACCCTGATCTGTCGGCCGCTGGGCGCGAGCTGGAGGCAGTTGAAGCCACTATCACTCAGGCAGGTGTCCGGCCTAATCCGCAAATCTCGACCTTGATTGAGGACACGCGGAGGTCGACGCGTACCACCACACTTCAACTGAACCAGCCTATCGAACTCGGCGGCAAACGTGCCGCTCGCATCGATGCCGCCGAGCGTGGACGCGATGCCGCCTCAGCTGACTTCGATGCCAAGCGGGCTGAAATCCGGGCCGCCGTGATGACGGCATTTTTCGACGTGTTGACAGCGCAAGAGCGCCTTCGGCTCGTTCAGTCATCGGTCCTGCTCGCCCAGCGCGCAACGATCGCTGCTTCACGGCGAGTGACGGCTGGAAAAGTTTCCCCAGTCGAAGAAACCAAGGCACGTGTGGCCGAGGCCGGGGTGCGGGTGGAATCATTCCAAGCCACCAGCGAGTTGAGCACCGCACGTAAGCGTCTCGCGGCCACTTGGGGCAACCCGTCGCCCCGGTTCGAACGTGCGGAGGGCCAGGTTGAAACGCTGCCAACGCTGCCAGCGCTAGGAGACCTGAACACGCGCCTCGCCAGTGCGCCCAGCCTTCTGCGGGCCCGGCTCGAAGTCAATCGTCGTCAGGCTCTGGCTCAAGTAGAACGCACGCGCCGCATTCCCGATGTGACCGTCAGCCTGGGCACAAAACGTAACGAAGAGCTAGGGCGCAATCAAGCGATTTTCGGCATATCAATCCCAATTCCGGTGTTCGACCGCAACCAGGGAAATTTGCTGGAAGCGCTGCGTCAGCGCTGCGTCGCACTGATAAAGCGCGGGACGAATTAATTGCCACCGAGGTACGTCTAGGCGGCGAACTGGTGCAGGCCCATGAACGTCTGAATGCAGCGCGACAGGAGGTCGATGCACTACAAAATGACATCCTGCCGGGCGCGCAAAGCGCCTACGACGCCGCGACTAAGGGTTTCGAACTGGGGAAATTCAGCTTCCTCGAAGTGCTGGATGCTCAGCGCACGCTGTTGCAAGCCAAATCCCAATATTTGCGCACGTTAACCGAAGGGCATCGAGCCGCTGCCGAGATTGAACGCGTGCTCGGCAATGCCTCATCCGTAACGCTCGCCGTCACTCCGTAGGAACCAAACATGAAAATCAATATGAACAAGAAGCAAACCCTTGCTGTTGCCGCGATTATCGCTGCAAGCATCCTGCTGGGCGGTCTCATCCTCGGTACGAACAAATCCATGCCGGAAGGTGAAGGACAGGATCCAGACACCCACGCGGAAGCAAAAGGCCACGCCGATGCCGAGCATCACGGCAGCGAAGTCACCGACAAACATGACGATTCCAAAGGCCATGCGGATGCAGAGCACCACGAACCCGCCTCGACCAAGGGTTCTCACGGCGGAAAATTATTCGTCAAGGGTGACTTTGGGCTGGAAATTCTGCTCGCGGAAGAGGGAGGTGAGCCGCGCTTCCAGGTCTATCTGCTCAATAAGGGTAAGGCACTCCCGCCAAACGCCGCCAAGGTGTCGGTGATGCTGATTCGACCGAATGGCGAGAAGCAAAACATCGGCTTTGCGGCGGAAAAGGATTTTCTGAAGAGCACCCAGCCCATCGAAGAGCCACATGTATTTGAGGCAACCGTGATTGCTCAAAATGGTAATCAGTCGTTCACGTTCTCTTTTTCAAATGAGGAAGGAAAAATAGAGCTGACCGATGCGCAGATCAAGGGGGCTGGCGTGACGATTGAGACCGCGGGTGCCGCTCGCATCAAGAGTGCGATGACCCTGCCGGGCGAAATTCGCTTCAATGAAGACAGAACGGCACACGTCGTCCCCCGCCTTGCCGGCGTGGTCGAAGGTATCTCGGCCAATCTCGGCCAGTGGGTCAAGAAAGGCCAGGTGTTGGCGGTGATCGCGAGCACCGATTTATCGGAGCAACGCAGTGAGTTGCTCGCCGCCCAGAAACGCCTGTCATTGGCCAAGACGACATTCGAGCGAGAGAAGAAACTCTGGGAAGAGAAGATTTCGGCGGAGCAGGACTATCTGCAGGCCAGACAGGCGAAGAGTGAAGCAGAAATCGCAGTACACAACGCTCAACAGAAATTGAGTGCGATTGGGGCCAGTTCAAACGTATCAAGCAGGAGCGGTGCGCTTAACCGCTTCGAGATTCGTGCGCCGTTCAACGGCATGGTGGTCGAAAAGCATATCGCCCTGGGCGAATCGGTCAAGGAAGATGCGAGCATTTTCACTATTTCCGATTTGTCGACCGTGTGGGCCGAGATCATTGTGCCGGCGAAGGATATCAATGTCATCCGGGTTGGCGAGAAGGTCACGATCAGGGCCACGGCGTTTGAGTCCACGGCATCCGGCACCGTCTCATATATCGGCGCATTGATCGGTGAGCAAACACGCACTGCCAAGGCGCGCGTGACTTTGTCGAACCCGCAGATGGCCTGGCGTCCGGGGCTGTTCATCAATGTCGAGATCGTCTCCAAGGAAACCAGTGTACCGGTCGCCGTGTCGTTGGACGCCGTCCAGAATGTCGACGAAAAGCCCACGATCTTTGTCCGCATGCCGGGGGGCTTCATCGCCCAACCCGTCACCACCGGCCTGTCCGACGGCAAGACTATTGAGATCGTAAAAGGGCTTAAGTCGGGAACCGAATACGCAGCCGCCGGCAGTTTCACCATCAAGTCGGAGCTGGGTAAAAGCAGCGCCGAACACGCGCATTGATACAAAGGAACACACATCATGTTTGAACGTATCATTCGTTTAGCCATCGAGCATCGGTGGCTGGTTCTTCTGGCCGTTTTGGGTATGGCTGCGGTCGGTGTCTTCAGTTACAAGGCGCTGCCCATCGATGCCGTCCCGGACATCACCAATGTCCAGGTACAGATCAATACGGCGGCGCCCGGCTACTCCCCGCTGGAGACCGAGCAGCGCATCACCTATCCGATTGAGACCGTCATGTCGGGTCTGCCCGATCTGCAGGAGACCCGCTCACTGTCGCGCTATGGCCTCTCACAGGTGACGGTGATTTTCAAGGACGGCACAGATATTTATTTTGCGCGCCAACTGGTTAACCAACGTATCCAGGAGGCCCGGGATAAATTGCCCTCCGGTGTAACCCCGGCGATGGGGCCTATCTCGACCGGCTTGGGGGAAATCTACCTCTGGACAGTCGAAGCCAAAGAAGACGCGAAGAAGCCGGATGGATCGGCTTATACGCCGACCGACTTGCGTGAGATTCAGGACTGGATCATCAAGCCGCAGCTGCGCAACGTGCCGGGCGTGACCGAGATCAATTCCATCGGCGGCTTCGCCAAGCAGTATCAGGTCGCGCCAATTCCGGAAAAACTTGCTTCCTACGGACTGACGTTGCAAGACATCGTGATAGCACTCGATCGCAACAACAATAACGTCGGTGCCGGTTACATCGAGAAGCGCGGTGAGCAGTATCTCGTCCGTGCGCCTGGGCAGGTAAGCTCAATTGAGGATATCGAGAACATCATCCTCGACAATACACAGGGGGTGCCTATCCGCATACGTGATGTGGGCGAGGTCGGCATTGGTCGCGAACTGCGTTCCGGCGCTGCCACTGAAAATGGCCGCGAAGTCGTACTGGGCACTGTGTTCATGTTGATCGGCCAGAACAGTCGCACCGTCTCGCAGGCGGTTGCCATAAAAATGGAAGAGATCAACCGGACACTTCCTGAAGGTGTCCAGGCTGTCACCGTCTACGACCGGACGGTGCTGGTCGATAAAGCCATCAACACGGTCAAGAAAAACTTAACCGAAGGCGCGATCCTCGTGATCGTAATCCTGTTCCTGTTCCTCGGCAACATCCGCGCGGCCATCATCACGGCGATGGTAATTCCGCTGGCTATGCTGTTCACCTTCACCGGAATGGTGACCTACAAAGTGAGTGCGAACCTGATGAGTTTGGGTGCGCTCGACTTCGGCATCATCATCGATGGCGCAGTGGTGATCGTTGAGAACTGCGTGCGGCGGCTCGCCCATGCCCAAGCCCATCACGGTCGCCCGCTTTCCCGCACGGAGCGCTTTCATGAGGTGTTTGCCGCCTCGAAAGAGGCGCGGCGGCCGTTGCTGTATGGTCAGCTCATCATCATGGTGGTGTATTTGCCGATCTTCGCTCTGAGCGGCGTGGAAGGAAAGATGTTCCATCCGATGGCTTTAACTGTGGTGATGGCCCTGGTGGGTGCAATGATCCTCTCAATCACTTTTATCCCGGCAGCCGTGGCACTCTTCATTGGCAACAAAGTTGCCGAGAAAGAAAACATTCTGATGCAGTGGGCCAAGCGCGTCTATGCGCCGATGCTGGACAAAGTAATGGTCAACAAGCCCGTGGTATTGACGTTTGCAATTGTCATGGTTGTCCTGTCTGGACTCCTGGCTACGCGCATGGGCAGCGAGTTTGTACCGAGTTTGAATGAGGGCGACTTTGCGATTCAGGCGCTGCGCGTCCCAGGCACCAGTTTGACGCAGTCCGTCGCCATGCAGCAGCAGATTGAGCGTGCGCTCAAACAGCAGTTTCCGGAAATTGAGCGGGTGTTTGCGCGCACGGGTACCGCTGAAATCGCCTCCGACGTGATGCCGCCCAGTATTTCGGACGGCTACATCATGCTCAAGCCACAGGATCAGTGGCCAAAACCGAAAAAAACGCGTGACGAATTGTTGGCAGCCATCCAGGTAGCCGCGAACAAACTCCCTGGCAACAACTACGAATTCTCCCAACCGATCCAGCTGCGCTTCAATGAGTTGATATCAGGCGTACGCAGCGATGTGGCGGTTAAGGTGTTCGGCGACGACATGGATGTACTAAACGACACCGCGATCAAAATAGCCTCGGTGATGGAGAAGATTCCGGGCGCATCAGAGGTCAAAGTAGAGCAGACCACCGGCCTACCCATGTTGACCATCAATATTGACCGCGACAAAACATCTCGCTACGGCTTGAACGTGGGCGATGTGCAGGATGCAGTGGCCACTGCGATCGGCGGCAAGGAGGCGGGCACCCTATTCCAGGGCGACCGTCGCTTCGACATCATCGTTCGTCTACCGGAAGACCTGCGTTCCGACCTGGAAGCAATCAAGCGCTTACCGATCGCACTACCACGGGCGCAGGGTGGCGACAGTCAAAAAACCTATATTCCGCTCGCAGAAGTCGCAAGCCTTGAGTTGGCTCCGGGGCCAAACCAGGTTAGCCGGGAAAACGGCAAACGCCGAATCGTCGTGAGCTCTAACGTGCGCGGCCGCGACATTGGCTCGTTTGTCGCAGAGGCTGAACAGCAGCTTCAGCAGCAAGTAAAGATACCTGCGGGCTATTGGACAAGCTGGGGCGGGCAATTCGAGCAGTTGCTGTCGGCTACTAAGCGTCTGCAAGTCGTGGTGCCCGTCGCGTTGCTGCTCGTGTTTGTGCTGCTCTTCATGATGTTTGGCAACGTTAAAGACGGACTGCTGGTCTTTAGCGGCATCCCCTTTGCGCTGACGGGCGGTTTGGTCGCACTCTGGCTACGCGATATTCCGATGTCGATCTCGGCGGCAGTGGGCTTCATCGCGCTCTCTGGTGTGGCAGTGCTCAATGGCCTGGTGATGATTTCCTACATCCGCAGCCTGCGCGAAGAAGGCATGTCGCTGGATAAGGCGATTCGCAAGGGGGCGCTGACGCGTCTGCGTCCGGTACTGATGACAGCGCTAGTGGCATCGTTTGGCTTCGTGCCAATGGCGATTGCTACTGGAACTGGGGCTGAGGTACAGCGTCCGCTGGCGACCGTGGTGATCGGCGGCATTCTGTCCTCGACCGCACTGACGCTTCTCGTACTGCCGATTCTGTATCGACTGACACATCGAAGAGACGAAGATGAGGAAGACTTTACTGCCGAGTCTGCGCCCTCGCCGGCAAAGACGTAACGGTTGCCGAAGCACTGTAACGGTATGTGGTTTCGATTCGTTGCTTGCCGATATTGGCACAGGCCGCGCGCGTACCTTGGCTGTTCAACCTTTTGGGCAAGGTGCGGCGCAACGCCAGGAGATAAGAGAAAAAATG
>NCCT01000113.1 GCA_002279795.1 Hydrogenophilales bacterium 12-61-10 | reverse complement strand
TCTGACTAAATAACCGCAGGGCTTATGAGTCAAAACTGGCTTTATCCCGGCTTGCCCTCGGGTAACGTGGGTAACGCGGTTAAGGCGGTTAAGGCAATGCTGATCAAGGTCCACCGTTGTCGCTTCTCAAACGTTATCCGCAGATGAAGCAGCAGACCCTGGCAATGGCCGCAGATCAAGACAACGGATTCGAGCAGTCGCGCAAGCCCACCCGACGTGAAGAGTTCTTGCGGACCATGGAGACAATAGTGCCTTGGGCCGCCCTGTGCCAGGTGATAGAGCCGCACTACCCCAAGGCCGGCAACGGCCGTCCGCCCATTGGGTTGGAGCGCATGCTGCGCATCCATTTTCTTCAGCACTGGTTCAACCTGGCCGATCTGGCGTGCGAGGAGGCTCTGTATGACAGTGCCAGTCTGCGCCGCTTTGTGGGGATTGACCTGGGCCGCGAACGCGTGCCCGACGCCACCACGCTGCTGAAGTTTCGCAAACTGCTCAATGAGCAAAAACTGGGTGAAGCCCTGTTTGCCAAGGTAGGCCAGCAATTGCAGGAGCGCGGCTTCAAGGTCAACACCGGCACCATCGTGGATGCCACGATCATCGCAGCGCCCAGCTCCACCAAGAACGCCGACAAGGCGCGCGACCCCGATATGCACCAGACACGCAAAGGCCAGCAATGGTATTTCGGCATGAAGCTGCACATTGGCGTGGACAGCCAAAGCGGGCTGGCGCACAGCGCCGTGGTGACGGCGGCCAACGTGCATGACAAACACCCTCTGCCCAATCTGCTGCATGGCAATGAGCGGCGCGTGTACGGCGACTCGGCCTATGCCAGCCAGAAAGCACTGATAGCGAGCAAGGCCCCCAAGGCCAAGGACTTCACCAACCAGCGCACCCGCCGTGCAGGCGAGGTGGACGAAGTTCAGCGGGCCAAGAACCGCAACAAATCGCGGGTGCGTGCCCGGGTCGAGCATGTCTTTGCGGTGGTCAAGCGCCTGTGGGGATTCACCAAGGTGCGCTACCGCGGGCTTCAGAAGAACGCCACGCGGGCGTTCACGGCCTTGGCGCTGGCCAACATTTACCTGTGCCGCAGTCATCTGTTGGGACAGGTGCGCCCGTAAGGGCGGAAATCGGGCCTCAGCGCCCCGCGAACTGCCCAAATGGGCCGCGCGAGAGGCATAAAAGTCCAAAAAACTGCGTCATCCAGGTTTGCGCGGAAATTTTCGACGGCTTGTTCAGCGTAGCCTTAAATCCCCAGCAACTTGGCCACGTAATCCGCATCCTTGTCGCCGCGGCCGGAGAGGTTTACGAGGATGTGGGTGTCCTTGCTCAGCGTGGGCGCCACGCGCATTGCCCAGGCCACGGCATGGGCGCTTTCCAGCGCGGGGATGATGCCCTCCACTCGCGACAGCTGCATGAACGCATCCAGGCATTCCTTGTCGGTCACAGATTCATATTGCACACGGCCCATGTCTTTCAGGTAGCTGTGCTGCGGCCCCACGCCAGGGTAGTCCAGGCCCGAGGCGATGCTGTGCACTGCGGCGGGCACGCCGGGGGCGTCTTCCAGCACATAGCACTTCATGCCGTGGATTTCGCCGGGCTTGCCCATGCTCAGCGTGGCCGCATGGCGGCCGGGCTTGTCGGTGCCTTCGCCCGAGGGCTCCACGCCCACCAGCTTCACGCTGGTGTCGTTCAGGAAGGCCGTGAAAATGCCCATGGCATTGCTGCCGCCGCCCACGCAGGCGGTCACGTAATCGGGCAGCTTGCCGTGCCTGGCCTGGAACTGTTCGCGTGCCTCGCGCAGCGGCAGGTCGAGCGGCAGCCCGGCCCCCATCACGATCGCCTGCGCACCCGAGGCACAGGCCTGGCGGACGTAGGCGGGATGCGCGTCCACCGCCTTCATCACGTTCACCGCCACCAGACCGCGGCCGGATGCAATTTCCAGGGCGGCCTTGATCTCGCGGTCGAGCGCGACCTGATTCAGTCGATTGAGCGTGTCCTTGTCGCGACAATGCTTCGCCGCTTCCATCAGGTCGGCGTGATGGTGTCGCAGGTCGATGCTCGCGATCGTACCCATCGCACCGGCGCGCGCCACGGCGCCGGCCAGCCGATGTGCCGAGACCCCAACGCCCATACCGCCCTGCACGATGGGCAAAAGGGTGTGGCCCCGTATGGCCAGAGAGGGGGACGCCGTCATACCGAGCCTTCGATTCCTGCAAAGCGCTCATTATAACAACTTGAAGACCCGCTTATCTTTATAATGTCGCCCATCCTTCATGGCGACGACGCGCCGGGGTTCACCCGCCCCGCCTAAACGCCTACAATGCCGGGTCTTACTGGCTGGCCCTCTATTCCGTTTCCAAATCAGGTGTGACGCGAAGACGAGCCGCAGACAGTGCAACTAGCACGGCAAGGCGAAGACGACAAAGTCACAGTTGATTTGGAAACGGAATCCCGCATGTTCACCGGCATCATTCAATCCATCGGCCGTATCCACGAATACGAAGCACACGGTGCCGACGCGCGCATGGTCATCCTCGGCGGCGGGCTGGATTTTTCCGACGTCGCCATCGGCGACAGCATCGCGGTCAACGGCGTGTGCCTGACCGCCGTGGCGCTGACGTCCGACCGTTTTACCGCCGACGTTTCCGCCGAAACCCTGCGCGTCACGGCGGGTTTCGTGCCGGGCGCCGAGGTCAATCTGGAGAAGGCGCTGCGACTGGCCGATCGACTGGGCGGCCACCTGGTATCCGGCCATGTCGACGGCGTCGGCACGGTGCACCGCTTCGCGCCGGCAGGCGAATCGCATTTGCTGGAAATCGATGCGCCCCCCGCACTTGCGCGCTACATCATCCGCAAGGGTTCGATCACGGTGAACGGCGTGTCGCTGACGGTCAACCACGTGGACGGTACGCGCTTTGCGCTGAACCTTATCCCGCATACGCTGGAGATGACCATGCTCAAGCACCTGCAAACGGGCAGCCGCGTCAACCTGGAAGTCGACATGATCGCGCGCTATGTTGAGCGCATGATGCAATTCACCCAAACAACGGACAAAGACTGATGAGCCTCGCCTCCACGCTGGAAATTATCGAAGAACTCAAGGCCGGGCGCATGGTCGTGCTGGTCGACGAGGAAGACCGCGAGAACGAGGGCGACCTGGTGATGGCGGCCGAGCACGTCACGCCCGATGCGATCAACTTCATGGCGAAATACGGGCGCGGCCTGGTCTGCCTCACCTTGACCGACGACCGCTGCCGCCAGCTCGGCCTGAAGCAGATGGTGAACGACAACCAGACACCGCACGGCACCGCATTCACCGTGTCGATCGAGGCCGCCGAGGGCGTGACCACCGGCATTTCGGCGGCCGATCGGGCGGTGACGATCCAGGCCGCGGTGAAGAAGCACGCCAAGCCGACCGACATCATCCAGCCCGGCCACATCTTCCCGCTACGCGCGCAGCCCGGCGGCGTGCTGGTACGCGCCGGCCACACTGAAGCCGGCTGCGACCTCGCCGGGCTCGCCGGACTCGAACCCGCCTCGGTGATCTGCGAAATCCTCAAGGACGACGGCACCATGGCGCGCCTGCCCGACCTGATCCCGTTCGCGCAGGAACACGGCCTGAAGATCGGCGCCATCGCCGACCTCATCCATTACCGCAACCAGACCGAAAGCCTGGTCGAGCGCGCCGCCGACCGCCTGATTCAGACGGTGTACGGGGCCTTCCGCCTGGTCGCCTACCGCGACAAGTGCGCCAAGGAAACCCATCTTGCACTGGTCAAGGGCGAGATCCACGCCGACCGCGAGACCCTGGTGCGCGTGCACGAGCCATTAAGCGTGATGGACTTTCTCGATGTCACCGGCGGCGGCCACTCCTGGCCGATCATGGGCGCGATGGAACGCATCGCCGAATCGCAATCCGGCGTCATCGTGTTGCTGCACCGCCCGGAAACCGCCGAGGCGCTGCTGCACCGCATCAACCCGCCGCCGGCCGACAGCCGCAAATACGACCTGCGCGACTACGGCATCGGTGCGCAGATCCTGCGCGATCTTGGCGTCGGCAAGATGAAGCTGCTGGCGAGTCCGCGCAAGATGCCGGCGATGGACGGCTTCGGGCTGGAAGTCACCGGCTATTCCGAAAAAGCATGAGCCACTGAAAAAAGGACGCACCATGGGAACCAACAAGGACTATTTCTCCGAGCTCGACCCCGCCTACCAGGGGAAAGGCCTGAAATTCGGCATCGTCATGAGCCGCTTCAACCGGGACATCTGCGAGGGCCTGCTGTCGGCCTGCGAAGCGGAACTGTTGCGGCTGGGCGTGGCCCGTGATGACGTGCTGCTGGTTAACGTGCCCGGTGCGCTCGAACATCCGCTGGCCTTGCAGGAACTGGCGCTGTCCGAGAAATACGATGCGCTCATCGCGCTCGGCGCCGTGGTGCGCGGCGACACCTACCATTTCGAAGTGGTCTCGAACGAATCCGCACGCGGCATCCTCGATGTGCAGCTGAAAACCGGCGTGCCGATCGCCAATGCCATCCTCACCGTGGACACCGAAGAACAGGGCCACCGGCGCATGGCCGAAAAAGGCCGCGATGCCGCGCGCGCCGCGATCGAAATGGCCAACCTGCTGAAACGCCTTTGAGATGGCCGGTTCCCGCAAGACCGCACGCGAATTCACGCTGCAGGGCGTCTACGCCTGGCTGGTGGGCGGTGCAGACGTCACCCTGATCGCCGCCAATCTCAAGGAGGACGAGCAGTTCAAGCGCGCCGACGAGGATTATTTCCGCACGCTGCTCTACGGTGTGCTCAAGGAGGAGGACATGCTGAGTTCGCGAATCGCGCCCCTGCTCGACCGTCCGCTCGCCGAACTCTCGCCCATCGAACGCGGCATCCTGCTCATCGGCGCATATGAACTGCTGCATTGCCCCGACGTGCCCTGGCGCGTCGCCATCAACGAAGGCGTCGAACTCGCCAAGAAGTTCGGCGGCACCGACGGCCACAAGTACATCAACGGCGTGCTCGACAAGCTGGCGCAGGACGTGCGCGCAGTCGAAATCGCACATGCAAAGAAGAAAGGCGTGAGCGGTGAGCAGTAAGCAGTGAGCGGCATCCGCTCCCCGCTCACCCCTTCCCGCTCACCCCCATGGAATTCGACCTCATCGCCAAACACTTCACCCGCGCCACCCCCGGCGCGGTGTTAGGCGTGGGTGACGACTGCGCGCTGCTGGCGCCCACGCCGGGCATGCAGTTGGCGGTATCGTCCGACATGCTGCTCGAAGGCCGCCA
>NCCT01000112.1:5396-5909 GCA_002279795.1 Hydrogenophilales bacterium 12-61-10 | reverse complement strand
GGGCGTTTCGAGCGCCCCGGCCACCGGGTGACGGCGGATCGGACGGTGCATTCGCGCGGCGCGGGCTGGGAGTACGTGCATATCGCCATCGACGACCATTCGCGCCTCGCCACGGCCAGCGTGCTGCCGGACGAAACCGCCCGGAGCGCTTGCCGGGCCTTGCTGGACGCCGTCCGGCATTACCGCCGTCTGGGCATCCGCTTTGTGCGGGTGCTGACCGACAACGGCGTGGCGTACCGCTCGCGCAAGTTCGGGCGGCTGTGCCGCCGTCTCGGTATCCGGCACAAGTTCACGAAACCGTATACGCCGCGCACCAACGGCAAGGCGGAGCGCTTCATCCAGACGGCGTTGCGTGAGTGGGCGTATGCACGTCGCTACGAGTCTTCAGCCCAACGAACGGAGCAGTTGCCAGATTGGCTGCATCGCTACAACTGGCATCGACCCCACGCCAGTCTGGGATACTTGCCTCCCGTCAGCCGCTTGAATTCGCTGAATAACCTGGTGGGGTTACAC
>NCCT01000112.1:0-5340 GCA_002279795.1 Hydrogenophilales bacterium 12-61-10 | reverse complement strand
GGCTGCATCGCTACAACTGGCATCGACCCCACGCCAGTCTGGGATACTTGCCTCCCGTCAGCCGCTTGAATTCGCTGAATAACCTGGTGGGGTTACACAGCTAGCCAGCAAAACGAGGAAAGCCATACGTATGAAGGCTTGCAACATGGTCTTTACCCTTGATGTCAGGCGCGAGCAGGCGGATTCGCTGACCGATGTTTCAGGCAGGCGAAAACCGGGTAGATCGCCATTACGGTTTTCTATAGTAGGTCAGCAACAATTTCCTGCGCGATGCTTAAAACAAGCTTTCCAACGAGAAGGCAAAGAGCGAGCAATGCTGTTAGCCACACAGGGATCAACGTCAGCGCAGTCCAATTTCAACGACTTCGACAACTTGAGTGTGCGGGCAAGTGGGAGCGTTACGATGATGGCGACGGTGACGCCAACCTCTTGTCTGCAGGCGTCGCCTGGCGTTTTTAAAGACAGGCACTGAAGTCAAAAAAGGCCGGCAAAACCGGCCTTTTTATTTTGCGTAGTCACCAAGCAACGTACATCCAGGGCGACACGCGCAAAGCGTGCGCATCAGGCGTCTAGGTGGGCTTCATCGACCAGGGTTTCGAGCAGCCCGATCAGGGCCTGCCCGGGCAGATCGCTTGCCGGCAAATTCCGCACGACAATTCCGCGTGTTTCACACGCTGGGCCGTCGATCACCGCGGGGCCCGTGACCACAACGCACTTGAGCTTGTGAAGCTGGCCCAGCGTGTCGGCGTCCAGCGGGCAAGCGTGCGTAATCGCAATCGTTGACCAGAACAGGCGCGGCACCCGATCGGCGGCGTCGGTGAACGGGTATTCGCTCCAGTTATGCTCGAAGGCCGGGATCGGCAGGTCGTCTGGCGTGAACGCAGCACGATCGAGAAAGGCTACGCGCTCCTTGCTACTCATCGGATGTGGCGCTCATTTCCCCTCGCCGACCAGCCGCTCCAGCGCGCGCATGATGGCCGACGAATCGAGTTCGCTGTCGCCGGCGCCCATCAACGCGTTCATCTGCTGCGCGATCAGCGCGGCGCCGGGGAGCGGCGTGGCGGTTTCCTGCGCGTTATCCATGACGATGGCCATGTCCTTGTGATGCAGCTTGACCTTGAAACCGGGCTTGTAATTGGAGTCGAGCATGCGCTGGCCATGCACTTCGAGGATGCGGCTGCCGGCGAAGCCGCCCAGCAGCGCTTCGCGCATCTTGATCGGGTCGACGCCGTTGCGCCGTGCCAGCAGGATGGCTTCGGCGACGCCTTCGAACGTGAGGCCGACGACGATCTGGTTGCAGCATTTAACGACCTGGCCGGCGCCATGGCCGCCGACGTGGACGATATTCTTGCCGAGCACCTCGAACAAGGGCCGCACCCTCTCGAAGAGGGGCGCCTCACCGCCCACCATGATGGACAGCGTGCCCTCGCGCGCGGCGATTTCACCGCCCGACACCGGCGCATCGAGCATGTGCACGCCGCGCTCGGCCAGCGTGGCGGCGATGCGGCGGGTAGCGGCGGGCGACACCGTGCTCATGTCGACGATGGTGTGGCCGGGCTTGGCGCCGTGGATCAGGCCGCGATCACCGAAGATGATCTGTTCGACGTCAGTGGTGTCGGAGACAACGGTGAAGGTGATGTCGGCCTCGGCGGCGACTTCGGTCGGCGTGCCCTTGCCCAGCGCACCCGCGACCAGCATGGGTTCGAGGCGATCGAAGCGGCGGCCGTAAACAAATAATTGATGGCCCGCGCGCAACAGGTTTTCCGCCATCGGACGTCCCATGATGCCGCTGCCGATAAATCCGATTTTCATGATGCAAGCCCTTTCACGGCGACCAACCAGAATGGCAGCGTAACCAATCCCGCCAGCGTTGACCAGCCCATGATCAACCCGGCCAGCCGGGTATCCAGACCAAAGCGGTCGGCCAGCGCAATGACCATCACCATGGTCGGCATGGCCGCTTCCAGTACGCCGGCTTCGGCGGGCTCGGTCAACTTGCCCGGCAGCGCCAGCGCAAGACCCAGCGCCAGCAGCGGCATCAGCACGAGCTTGATGGCGAGCGACACAAACACGGCTTTTTGCGGCCGCAGGTCATGCCATGGAATGGTCAGCCCCAGCACGAACAGCATCAGCGGAATGGTCGGACTGCCGGCCCAGCGCGCGGCCTCGATCAACGGCGCCAGCGGCAGGCCGGACAGGTTGACCGCCAGCCCGGCGGCAAATCCCCACACCGGCGGCAGCCGGAGCCACATCGACAGAAACGACGCGTGCTCGGTGTGCTTGCCGCAGCGAAAGGCGATCCATACGCCGATCGACCACACCAGCGGCGTGGCGGCCAGCATGTCGGCAAAAAAGGGATAGCGCGCGCCGGGCTCGCCAAATACGGTGGTCAGCAACGGGTAGC
Organism: Hydrogenophilales bacterium 12-61-10; assembly: GCA_002279795.1. GTDB lineage: Bacteria > Pseudomonadota > Gammaproteobacteria > Burkholderiales > Thiobacillaceae > Thiobacillus. Next base: position 2,936 of record NCCT01000112.1, on the reverse strand, counting down.
CGAAGAACAGCACGTTGCCAAACGCGGCGGTCAGCATGATAGTGCCGCGCGCCGGGTCCGACAGCCCCCGCCCGAGCGGGGTGGCGTACAGCGCCAGCGCGGCAAGGCCGAGGCCGGCCAGCGTGGCCACGCCCAGAATCAGCGGCACCTGCAGCAGGCTCAAGTCGACGGTGGCGGCCGCGCCCGCTGCAAAAAACAGCATCGGCGCAAAAAAATTCAGCACCAGCCGGTTGATTTCACCCCGCAGGCCGACGATGGAAATGCCGCTTTGCCAGCGCGGCCAGATGCCGCCGGCCGCGATCAGCAAAGCCAGCGGCAGCAGGGTTTTTAGCAGCAGTTGCTGCGCGAGTTCGGGGGACATGCGGAAAACAGGCGGGAGCGGGGGCGTTCATCATAACGCCGCCCCCGGACTGCGGACGTCAGCCGCAGTCCATGCAAACAGGATTCAGGTGCGAGCAGCGCCCGGGCGACGGCTGTCTGCGCGATGTGACGGGCTGTTGGACTCGAGCCAGTGCTTGATCCGGGCCGCGTCACCGGCACGGCGGTTGGAACCCGTCGCATCCAGCAGCACGATGATGACATCGCGATCGGCCACCTGCGCCTGCATCACCAGGCAATGACCGGCTTCGTTGATGAAGCCGGTTTTCGACAGCCCGATGTTCCAGTCGTCCATACGCGTCAGGCGGTTGGTATTGTTGAACGCCACGCTGCGGTAATACACCCTGGGTTGCTGGCGCTTTTTCTGCACCACCACGCGCTGGCCGTCGAGGTTGTAATGGCCCGTGGTGCTGATGTGGCGGATCTCGGGGAAATTCTGGTGCGCGTAGTCAGCCAGCTTGGCGAGGTCCATCGCAGTCGAACGGTTCTCGCTCGACAGGCCCGTCGGTTCGACATACACCGTGTCCTTCATCCCCAGCATGCGTGCCGTGCGGTTCATGGTGGCGACAAAGCGCTCAAGGCCGCCGGGATAGCTGCGTCCCAATGCATGCGCCGCGCGGTTGTCCGAAGCAATCAGCGCCAGATGCAGCAATTGGCCCCGGGTATAGCTCGAGCCTACGGCCAGGCGCGAGCCGGTTCCCTTGAGTGTGTCGCGGTCCTCGTCGGTCAGGGTGATGGATTCCTCCATCGGCAACCCGGCATTGAGCACCAGCATTGCCGTCATCAGCTTGGTGATCGAGGCGATCGGCGTCTGCATGCTGGCATTTTTTTCCAGCAAGGACTGGCCGCTGGCCTGGTCGAAAACCAGAACGGATTGCGCCGACAGCTCCGGCATTGCGGTGAGATAAACCGATTCAGCAGGCTTGACCGACACGCTTGCCGCGCCCGGCTGGCTCCATTGCAGGGACGCCTGCCCATCAAATGCGGCGCTGCCGGTGCTTGCGCCCAACAAAATCAATCCGGCCAGAACAGTTTTCATAGGTATTCGCTTTAATCAGAGATGCGGAAAGTCACGCCAAGCCATTTATACGGTCATTCAGTCTCGAACTTGAAAACAACAGTTTCCCTGCCAGACTGAAAAACATGCGCTCACAGATTGACGGTTTAGCAAAAGTGAATATATAAAGCAACCACATGCGAGAACTTCCGAATAAGTTACTAAAAAAATCGGAGCTAACGGTCTGTCTTTGTGCCCCCGGCATTGTTGCCGAAGCACTGGAGCACTTGATGCGCGGCGACATTGCGCAGACCGAGTTTGCCGCCTGCGTTCGTTGCGACCCCGTAATCGCACTGCGCCTGCGGCTGCTGCCTGCCGATGTGACCGCCCAGCCGGATTTGCTGCGGGCGCTGCTGCTCGCAGCGCCGGTCGCAAAAGGCGCGGCGCAGGTGAGCTATTCGGCAAACTGGCGGCAATCGGTCAGCGTTGCGCATCTGGCCCAGGCGCTCGCACTGCGCGCGGGCATCGCCGATGCCGAGGCCGCCTGGACCGCCGGGCTTGCCCACAATCTGGGCAGCTATCTTGAGTCTGCCGCCCTCGGGGCGCCTTCGCTCATGCAAACGCGCCCCAGCGATTATCTTTCTGAAATTGACCCGAACGGCTGGTTGAGCGATGCCGCGCGGTTTCATGCCGAGCCCCTCGCGCGCGGGCGGGCGGCGCATCCGCTGGTGCGTGTCGTTCAGCTGGCCTATCAGCTGATGGCCCGCGCCGATGCGGTGGACAGCGTGGATGTGCGCGCGGCGCTCGCCGCCCTGCAAATGGGGGCCGGCGAAGCCGCTCAGCTGCTGGCCGACACACAAATGCAGACCCGTCAGCTGGCGTTGCGCTTCGGCCTGCTCGATGTGCCGTCCGCCAGCCAGAGCGCCGGGTTTGACCGCCTGGCACAGCTGTATGCCGGCCAGGCCGCTCAGTCGGCGATCAACAGCTATTTTCGCTATGCCAAACGCGAGACGACACCGTTTTCCTTGCTGCAGGACACGCTGCGAGCCCTGTTCGGGATCGAGCGCATCTGCCTGTTTGTTCCTGCTCCCGATGGCCATTTGCGGGCCAGCGCATTGATTCCGACGGCACCCGGGCTGAATGCCCTGGCTATCCCGCTCGACGATGGACACTCGGCGCTGCCCCGCTCGCTGGTGCGCAGCGCGCCCCAGCAGTTTGAGTGCGGCGCAACGGATGGCGCGCTGGTCGACGAGCAGATCGCGCGCCTGCTCGGCGTGTCGCGGCTGCTCTGCCAGCCGCTGATGTTGAACGATGGCCAGACCGGCGTGCTGGTCGCAGGCGACGCGCATCCCGAGCTGGGCATGTCCGCGTTGTGGCGCTTTACCGTGGCCGAATACACCGAGACCCTGCGTCCCCGCATGGTCCCCACGCCCGCACCCAGGGTAATTGGGCCTCCACAGCCTGTCGCGCCGCCCGCGGCAAGCGACGACATCCCGCGCGAGCGTGCGCGTCGCGCCGTGCACGAAGTCGCCAATCCGCTCACCATCATGCGCAACTACGT
>NCCT01000018.1 GCA_002279795.1 Hydrogenophilales bacterium 12-61-10 | reverse complement strand
CATGGCGAAGGCGAAGAACGCCACGATGAAATCGAACAGCAGGAACATCACCTTGATGATCCACAGCTCGGTGGCGTAGGAACCATGCCCGCTCAACACGTGCCAGCTTTGCGAGATGTTCTGCGCCTGGCCCGACAGCGTGAGCGTGCCGATGATGAGCAGGGCGGCGGTCGACGCCATCAGCGAGGAACCCATGATGAAGTTGCGCAAGGTTTGCACCGCCATCACATCCTTGCCCGGATTGCTCATGATGTGCTCAACCCACAGGCTGCGCGCCAGGGCGTTGACGCCATGAATGGTATAGGTCGGATTGGCCCGCACCTTCATGTTCAGAAAACCGTAATAAGCGGCTACGATGGCCGTGCTGAGGGCGAGCGCGATCAGGTCCGTCAGGAAGTCTGCAAAGGTCATCATGCTTTATGCCGCACCCTGTATCGGGCCGCCCATCGCTGCGTTGGTGCGCGACGGCGAGGCAGAACGCGCCTGCTCCGGCTGGTCGGCAACGCGGCGGCGATCGATCTGGCGCAAGCGCGTCTCGAACGTGTGCAGATTGCCGACGTTGGCGAAGGACAAGGCGTTAAAAAGGGTTTGGGTGAACGTGCTCATGGCCGGGATTCCTGTGGTTGCGATGGCTTTCTATATGCAGAATGCGTGCCATTTTCATAACCAATTGATATTGAATGAATAATTGTTTGATTGCTCTTTTTGGATGAATTGCATGTGTTGCATAAAGCAACTTCAACGATGCGACGGGTTTGATTCATGCTGATGAAAAGCAAGTCATATTTTTGATATCCGGGCGGGTGTTGAATGTATGCATCATGTGTTGCAAAATGCAATTATCTTTTTTTAGTGATGCAAGTTGATGCTTTCTGTTCACGCCGCTCGCCCGCACGCCCTGTCGCTGCATTCCCTGCGCGGAAAAATCACCCTCGGCTATACCGCTGTGGCGGCGATCATTCTGGTGGCCTCGCTGTTTTTCGTCGGCGAACTGCGCACGCTGGAGGCGCGGGTGGCGCTGGGGCAGCGCGCCACCGACCTGTTCAACACCACGCTCGAAATTCGCCGTTTCGAGCGCAACTACTTTCTTCACCGTCAGGCCGCCGACCTCGCAGAAAACACGCGTTACGTTGCGCTGGCGCAGCAGATGCTCCGGCAGAACCGGGCAGATTTCGCCGCCATGGCCGGCCAGCCGCGGCTGGAGCAGTTGCGCGCGGGGCTGGATGCCTACGCGCGCCAGATGGCCAGGCTGGCGCTGGCCGACCCGCGACAGCTCGACGCCATGGAGCCGCAGGTGCGGCCGCTCGGGCAGGCGGTGGTGGCGATCGCCGAGGACATGGCGGGCACCGAGCGGCGGCAGATCCAGTCCACTCTGGCATCGTTCCGCACGCTGCTGCTAAGCGTCATCCTGAGCATGGCGCTGCTGATCGTGGTGATCGGCCGTGCGCTGTCGCAACGCGTGGTGAAGCCGCTGAAGGAAATGGAATCCAGCGTCGCAGCGCTTTCCGCCAACTCCCGCGAAACCCTGTCGGCGCCGTCGAATGACCGCGAAATCCTGTCCATCACCGCAGCCTTCAACCATATGCTGCAAGAGCTGGACCGGCGGCAGAAGTCGCTGATGCGGTCGGAGCGCATGGTCTCGCTCGGCACCATGCTGTCGGGCGTGGCGCACGAGCTGAACAACCCGCTGTCGAACATCTCGACTTCGTGCCAGATCCTGCTCGAAGAAGCGGGCGACGGCGACGTAGCGACGCAACAGCGTTATCTGCAGCAGATCGACCAGCAGACCGAACGGGCGCGCAGCATCGTCCGTTCGCTGCTGGATTTTTCGCGCGAGCGGGCGTTTCGCAAGGAAGCGGTATTGCTGCGGCCGCTGGTGGCGCAGACGGTCGGCTTTGTGCGTGGCGAGATATCCGCCAAGTCGGTGGTGCAGCTCGACATCCCCGACGACCTGAGCGTGGGGGCGGATGCCCAGCGCCTGCAGCAGGTGTTCGTCAACCTGGTCCGCAACGCGATGCAAGGCCTGGGGCCGCAGGGCCGGATCGAGGTGTCGGCGCAGCGCGTGCAGGCCAGCGAGCCGCCCGCCGGCACTGCGCTGGGCCAGGGCTGCGGCTTCAAGGGCGCAATGCTTGAAATCCGCGTCGCCGACAACGGGCCGGGCATTGCGCCGGACATCCTGCCGCGCATCTTCGATCCTTTTTTCACCACCCGGGACGTCGGCCACGGCATGGGGCTGGGGCTGTTCGTCGTCTATGAAATCGTCGACGAGCACGGCGGCTGCATCGCTGTGCAGAGCGCGCCGGGGCAGGGTGCGACCTTCATCATCCGGCTGCCCGTGGCGGCTGCAGAGACGAACAAGGGAGACCGCTGATGGACGCACGCCTGCTGATCGTGGACGACGAGGCCATCGCCCTCGGCAATCTCCGGCACGTGATGGAAAAGGAGGGCTACCAGGTGACTGCCACCCAAAGCGGCGCGGCGGCGGTGGCGTTGCTGGGCAAGCAGGCCTTCGACGTGGTGCTGACCGATCTGCGCATGGAAGGCGTCGACGGCATGGACGTGCTGAAGGCGAGCCGCGAGCGGCAGCCGGATGCGGAAGTCATCTTCATCACCGGTTTCGCCACGGCGGAGTCGGCGGTGCAGGCGCTCAAGCACGGCGCGTTTTACTACGTCGCCAAGCCGTTCCGGCTCGACGAAGTGCGCAAGGTGGTGGCCGAGGCGCTGGCGAAGGTGCGCCTGCGGCGCGAGAACGCAGACTTGCGGCGCGAGGTCGAGCACTACCGCGACGGCGACGGCATCGTCACCCAGGATGTCGAAATGCAGCGGCTGCTGGGCATGGCCAAACAGATTGCGCCCACCGACTGCAGCGTGCTGATCACCGGCGAAAGCGGAACCGGCAAGGAGCTGTTCGCCAAATACCTGCACAAGCAGAGCCGGCGCGCTGACGGCCCCTACACCGCGATCAACTGCGGCGCGTTTAGCGAACAACTGCTGACCAACGAATTGTTCGGCCATGAAAAAGGCGCGTTCACCGGCGCCAGCACCCTGAAAAAAGGCCTGATTGAGGCGAGCGCCGGCGGAACCCTGTTCCTCGACGAGGTGACGGAAATGACGCCGGCGATGCAGGTCAAGCTGCTGCGCGTGCTGCAGGAAAGGGAGGTGTTGCGGGTGGGTGGCACACGCGCGGTCAAGTCCGACGTTCGCGTGCTGGCGGCCACCAACCGCGACGTCGCCGAAGCGATCAAGCAGGGCAGCTTGCGCGAGGACCTGTACTTTCGACTCAACGTGGTGAACCTGCGCATCCCTTTCCTGTTGAAATATGCGAGCCGCATGAACAAGCCGGTGACGCGGATTGCCGGCGAAGTACTGATGCGGCTACTAGAGTACCCGTTTCCCGGCAATGTGCGCGAACTGGAAAACCTGATCGAGCGCGGCACCGCCATGGCGCAGGGCGACACCATCGAACTCGTGCACCTGCCGGAAAACTTTCAGCAGCCGCTGGCGCACGGCGTGGAAAAATTCCAGGGGCGGCTGCCCACGCTGGATGAGCAGGCGCAAACCTACATCAACCGCGTGCTTGATGAAGTGAAAGGCAACCAGACCCTGGCGGCGCAGATTCTCGGCATCAACCGCGCCTCCTTGTGGCGCAAGCTCAAGGCATGGCGGGGCGAAACGCCGGACGCTTGATGCGTCCACCCAGACCCAGACTCAGACCAGATTTTTTGTGAGCAGGTCGATCCGGATCGGCATGTGGAACACGGCCCCCTCCGGCGTCATGTGGCGGTTGAATGCCGAGCGGATCGCTTCGGTGAGCGCGGGGGTCAGCTGGTGGTCGGTGTGCGTCACGTTGAGGACGCGGTCTTCAAATTGGCTGAAATCCGCAAAGTGCATCGGCTGCAAAAAAAACGTCTGCTTCAGCAGCGTCAGTTTGCCGCTGGAAACCGCTTTTTTCTCTGCAGCAAAAGCCGCATCGCGTACCGCTTTTTCGTCATGGAACAGGCGCAGGATGTCGTTGAAATCACCGGCATAAACGGGTTCCGAAAAGTAGGCCACGCCGTTTGGCTTGAGCACGCGGTAAATTTCTGCCAGCGCATCGTCCATCAGCCCGGTCGGCACATGGTGCAGCGACTTGAACATCATCACGATGTCGAAGCTGGCGTCCGCAGCCGTGATGGCCTCGGCGCCGCCGAACGCGAAGCGGACGTTGGCGGGCACGTCCGCTGCCTGATTGCGGGCGAGCTGGAGGGTGTCGACTTCCAGCGCCAGCACCGAGGCCGCCTTTTGGGCGACCTGGCGGGTCTTGTCGGCCTTGCCGCAGCCAAGTTCGAGCACGCTTGCGCCTGGCAGGATCAGCAGTTCGTCGAGCAACTCAAATTCGTCGGCGACGCGGCTGATATCGGGTTGGGTGATCTGCATTTCGTTGAGGGTCATATCAAGGACTCGGTTGCAAGGGTGAAAAATGGCTCTGGTTTGCCGGCTGCGAACCCCGGTCAGCGCCTATTGGAGGGCTTGCGGCAAATCGGTCCATCGACCGGATTCTCGACGCTGTGCGCAATTGCCGATGCGATTTCGTGGATTTCGTCGGACGAGAAATGCTCGAACAGGCGACGCGCGATAGCCGGCGGAATGCGGATGGCGCGCGTCGAGCCGTCCGCAAGCGTTACCCTGATTCCGACCGCGTGGTGGCTTACCAGTTCCGCATCCGATTCGGCGAGCAGCATTTGCTCATCCATGATCAGCGCGTATTCAGCGTCGATGCATGCCATTTGCGCATCGGCAAGGGTGTCCGGCAGTTCGACCACAAAGCCCGCAATCGCATCCATCCGCGTCGTGCTGGCAATGTCATGCGCCGCTGCAAACGTCACAAAGCGGTCGCGCAGCGCCGTGTTGAAAAACAGGTATTCCAAGCCCATTGGGGTGTTCTTTCTTGATGCGTCTGGCGCTGTGCCGGGGTGCGCGTGTGGTTCAAGGGTGTGCAGCGTGAAGGCCTCGCGGCTGTGAAATGCCAGGGCAAGTAGGTCACGCCGGATTAATGCGAAGTTTGCAGCACCGCCGCCCAGCGTGTCAGTTTTACTTCAAACGGCATGGCCGCATGGGCCGGGCTGGTGGACGGCAGCGTTGCGGTGCGCATGGCCTGTGCGGCGGCCGGCAAATCGGGCAGCACCCGCCGCCGGTAGAGCTCGGCCGCCTTGCCGCCGTTGAAGCCGATCAGGCCAATGCCTGGATGGTGTGCAAGGAACGCAGCCAGGTCATTCGGCACCACGCTCGAATGCACGATCGCGGCGTCGAGGCTGCCGGGCCGTTGCGCCGACGCGCAGACATCCCATAGCGCAATCCCGTTTTCAACCAGGCGTTGCGTGCGTTCGGCGTAGGCCAGTTCCGGGCCGGCGTCGAACAGCCGGCCCATGATTTTCCAGAATGCGTTTTGCGGCTGGGCGTAATACTGCTGCCGTTGCAGCGAGACCTGTCCGGGCAGGCTGCCGAGGATCAGAATCCGCGCGTGCGCGTCGGCAATGGGCGGGAAGCCGGTGTCATGCATGGGACAGCGTGCCCCAGCCATGTCGTTCAAAAGCCGTCAGCCGCACCTCCACGCTGAGCGACAGCGCCGTCAGCGCAGCGGCCTTGTCGCGGCCCCCGGCACTGGCACGGTAGAGGTGCGGCGTCATCGTCAGCAGGTCGGCAATCTGCTCGGCGCGGGTCAGCTCGATCGAGAAGCGGACCGTTTCCGTCGGCAGACGGTCGAAGCCTGCAGGCGTGGGCATTTCGTCCGTGCGTTCCGGCTTCAGGCTGGGGTAGATGATTTCTCGCAGCTCGCGCAGATGGTCGGGCCCGGCATCGACCTGCAGCAGTCGGCCGCCCGGTTTCAGCACCCGCGCAAACTCGGCATATACCGGGAAGCCGAACATGCACAGCACCCGGTCCATCGTGCCCGGCAGCACCGGCAGATTGGCGTTGCTGCCCACCACCCAGTTGACTCGCCGGTCCTGCTTGGCGGCCGACAGCACCGCCCATTTCGAAATGTCCAGCCCCAGCAGCGCAAGCGTCTGCTGATCTGGAACCGCAGCGGTCAGCTGCTGCAGGTAGTAACCCTCGCCGCACCCGGCATCGAGACAGCTGCTGGCAGCGCGAGGGGGCAGGTCGGCCAGCACCGCCCGGCTCACCGCCGCGGCAATCGGCTGGTAAAAGCCGGCCGTCAGAAAACGCCGCCGCGCCGCGATCATTTCCTTGCTGTCGCCCGGATCGCGCGAGCGCTTATTCTGCACCGGCAGCAGATTCGTATAGCCCTGGCTGGCGATGTCGAAACTGTGGCCGGACGCGCAGCGCCAGGCGGAGCCGTCGCAATAAAGGGGTGTGGCGTCCAAAGGGCAGGCGAGCGCCTGAAAAGGGGTGACGCTCACTTAATCATTGTTCTGACAGGGCGGCCTGCATTTGTTGCTCGCTCACCGGGTAGGTCAACACCGCATGGATGGGAAACAGTTCTAGCAGCTTGCCGATATGCGGTTCCTCGCGGGCCTGCATGAACACGATCACCTTCGCCTGCGGCGCAAAGCGTTGCAGGGTGCGGACCGTGACGTCCAGGTTCGAGACGTTTGCGCCAGCGTAGTTGTTGCCCCAGCCGTAGACGAATTCCCCGACGAAGAAATCCGGCGGCTGCTTCTGCAACGCCCGGTGAAGATTGCGCGCCGTGTCGAAGCGCTCCGCCACGATGCCCAGCTTCTGGTACAGCGCATTGAAGTCGGGAGGGAAGGGGGATTCGATCAGGGAGAAAAGTGTTGGCATGCTGTGGGTGCTTACGTTGGAGCGTGTTGATTATTGTGGTGGCTTGGTACTGGGAATCGGGTCGCGTTCGTATTATTTGGATTCTCCCCCTTCAGACCGGCTTTCTCCAGTCGTAATGCATTTCATCGCCTCGCTGCAGCGTTATCGCTATGGCATACGCCTTGCCGGCATGAAGCGGCGGCGTCAGGGGCATAAAGATGACAACGGCGTGGCCAGACCGCGCAAACGACTCAACTGACTCAAGAAGGCACTATTTGACATGACTATTTGCTCAGCAAAATCAGAAGGATTCACCGCAAGGGCGCTCACGCTCGCATGCATGGCGGCCGCACTGGGCCTGGCTGGTTCCGCGCACGCGCTGAGTTACACCGTTGCAGGCATCACGGTTTCCTCACCTGATGCGGGTTTTTCCCAGCCTTCGGCCAATACCTTCTATTTCCCGAACGGTGCGGGCGTCACGACGTTCACCTTCGCGGACGGCCGGGGCTTTACCTTCACCCACAGCGAGCAAAATTTAGGGCAGAGTTCAGATAGAAACATTATTGGCATCCCCGCTGCGGGCAATACCATTAACGCGATTGCTGGCTTCGGAGGCGCATCGACCATCACCCTTCGCGATGCGCTGAGTGGCGCGATCCTGGTATCGGACGGATACGGCAACTTAAATGGTCCGAATGGCTGGTTCAAGCCGGCGTTTTCCCTAAGCTACCTGAATGGGACGCTGTCGGCATATGCCGTCGGGGAGGTTCAGCAAATCAACGCCGACGGCAGCATCACCTATGCCTTCCAGGATGCCCCTTATCTGATCGGCAGCTACCTGCTGTTCTCGGCAGGCCCATCGGCCATTGACACCCAAGCATCGCTGCAATTGACCGGACAACGCATGCGCAGCGTATTCGACACCGCCATCAATTCAACGAATTTCGCCAACATGAACACCTATGATTGCGCTGTATTCGGCGAGAACGGCTGGTGTGTGTCGGGCGGCGTACGACACACCGACGTCAACAAGCCCGATGCGCAAATGACGAGCGCGGTGTTGGTGGCCGGCTACAGGATCTCGCCGCAATTTCGCATCGGGGGTTTTCTCGATCAGGGCTTGAATCACGACATGCCCACGGGCATCAAGATGCACAACAAGATTCCGCTGATGGGCCTGTTCGGCGTGTGGAACCAGAATGCCGATGCGCTGGGCTGGCAGGTCAAGCTGGCGAATGCCTATCAGGCCAAGGAAGTCGACATCACCCGCGACGTCGTCGGCACGTCCGAAGCGGGCACGGGGTCGGCCGACCTGACCATGGAAAGCTACGTCGGCGTATTGAGCTACGCGCTTACGGTCAACCAGCAGACGCTGGTCCGCCCGTATCTGGCGTTGCGGTATACCAAGGTCGAGCAGGACGGCTATACCGAAACCGGTGTGACGACGCCCCTGAGCTTTGCCCCGCTGACGGACCGTTCGACCACGGCCTTGCTTGGCGTGAAACTGGAACACCCGATCACGCCCAAGACCAACTTGAAGGCGAGCTTGGGCATCGAGCACGACCTGAATCGCGATGTCGATGCCTACTCAGCCACGGGCGTCAACGGGCTTACCTCGGAAAGCTTCAGCAATACCCTCGATGAGACCCGACCGGTTGCCGCGATCGGGGCCAGCTATGCGATATCCCGGACGCAGGTGGTGACGGCCGATGTTTTTTATCAGCAACAGCCGTTCCAGAGCACCGGCTCGACGACCGTTTATCTTAATTACACGATCGGTTTCTAAGTACTGAAGAGATTAGGCAACTGAAGGGGCCAGGGCCGGATTGATTGTCGTGGTGACAATCAATTTGACCCTGGCCTCTTTGATGCACGCCGCGCCTTGATGGAGATCGGGCTTCACGTTCTTTCGCCACTTGCGATCAGCCGGAAGCAGTTCGATCTTGAGCATACACTCTCAAAATACGGGCGATTCAAGTTCCGCCCGGTCTTTACGGCATGTGCTCGTCACTTAAAGGTACAGTTGGCTTTCGGCCAGATATTCGAGTAGCCCCAGCACCTTTCCATCGAGTCAGACTCGATGGCTTTGATATCGGGAATAGGGTGCCTGAGAATCATCCAGCCGACTCATTTGCGCAGATCAGTATCGGTTCAGAATAAAGGCGAAAGCGATGTCTATTCACAGTATTCCACGCGGCATGACACCGCGCCGCTTGGGTCTTTTGGCGCTTCTGTCAGCTCCAGTTCAGCTGCTGGGTAAAATCAAATTACCCTCCTTGACAGCGTTCCTCTGGGCTGTGACAGCCTTGAGCCGTTCGCGGAGTCACCGACAACGGCGGGATACCCTGATCGCCATCTCTTTGAAGGAGCCCCAGGCATGCAGCTGATCGGTCGTTACCACAATGCCGGCTTCGAGGCCGTTGCTGATGGCGTCATGGATTTCTTTGAACGGCGACAGGATCTGCAACGGCCCGGCATCGCCTTCGGTGCTGGCGGCCGTGACGCGGAGCCTGCCAAGGTCTCGACGGACATCAGCCTCGTGGCGTTCAGCCGTTCAGATCCCGAGGCATTTGCGCTTGCCGATCTGATCGTGCGAGGTGTCTCGGCAGGACTTGAGCGCTACCTGCAGGAGCGACCACTGTTCCGGCAGGTCTGCCCAGACCAGGAGTTGTTTGTGATGCCGGTGTTTAACCTGCAGCGTTACGCGCCCGGCGAGGGCTTCCGCCAATGGCACTGCGACTGGACGATTGGCGACGAAGCCACCGAGCCGGTGCACCGCGTGCTGGCCTGGATTCTTTACTGCAATTCGGTGGACGAGGCCGGCACGGAATTCCACTGGCAACAGCACCACGAAGTGGCGGAGCGGGGCAAGCTGCTGATCTTTCCGGCCTCGCCCTCTCACATCCATCGTGGCAGGGTGAATAGTGAGCACAGCAAGACAATTGCCACGGGTTGGATCAATGCTGGGGCGCGTGAAGGTTTCTTAAGGCGTCTGGCTCGCGACTGAGATCAAGGTGCCAGAAGCATGATTTTTCGAACAAACTTTGCGATTCAAGACGGGATATTCCCTTGGTGTTAGATCAGATCACCCGAGAAATGGTGTCTGCCCCCATTTATTTCTCTGATTATGCAAAGCCGGTGGGAACCGAGGTGCGCAGGCAGATTTCCTGGTGTCAGTGTTAGTACGCCGGGCAATATTTGTCTGACCCTGTTTGATTCATGTTTCTAATCTAGAAGCTATGTGGGATTGACGAAAAATGACTTACCGACTCGATGAACTCGAAGTTCCAGCAGGCGACCCCTTCCGGTACGACTCACTTGAACGACGGCCTTTAGTCGAGTTCCTCACCGATCTTATCAAGCGCCTGAACGGGCCGTTCGTAATGGCACTCGATTCCCCTTGGGGTTCTGGAAAAACGACCCTGATTCGTATGCTGATGGAAGACCTCAAGGTAAAAAACTTTCAGTGCACTTATTTCAACGCGTGGAAGGTGGATTACGTTACCGATCCCCTGGTTGCAATGGTGTCGTCGATTGATCGAATCGACCTCGGTGTCGAGGGGGCGAACAGAACCTTCCGCGAGCGCCTGAATGCCGTCAAAAATGTCACCAACTTGGTGGCCAAGCGGGCTGTGATTGCAGGAGCCAAGGCATTGACCTTAGGCGCGCTTGACGTTGATGAAGAAATCGAATCGGTAGCCTCAGAATTAGCCGGTGACATGGTTGGCGACCTCGTCAAAGCATTCAATCGTGAAAGTGAATTGCTGGAAAAATTTCGAGCCGAGCTGACTTCCGCCGTAGCCCAGCTGCCCGTGGCTGGCAAGGAGTCTAACCTCGTCGTCTTCATTGACGAACTGGATCGATGCAGGCCGAACTTTTCCATTGAGCTTCTGGAGCGGATCAAACACCTCTTCGACATCCCGAATATTATTTTCGTGCTTTCCATCGACAAGCAGCAACTCGAAGCCAGCACCGCAGCTGTCTATGGGGCGGCGATCAACGCAACGGAATACCTTCGCCGCTTCATCGATTTGGAATACGGAATTCCTGCCGCGAACCCCAAACGCTACACGGAAAACCTGATGAAGCGTTTTGACCTGGACCCGGTTTTCGCAGAACGAAAAGGGTCAGAAGTCGCATACGACAGGAGTGATTTTGTCGAGTTTTTTACGCTAATTGCCAATGCAATGGGGCTATCGCTTCGAGCCCGAGAGCGATGTGTTGCCCGACTGCGGGTCGTTATGGATCAGACGCCTTCCAACCACTACCTTGATCCCATTTTGGTGGCGTTACTGATTGTCTTGCGATCCAATAATGCGGCTCTCTTCAATAGCGTAATCCGTGGCGAAGCATCGGCTGAAACGGTGATGAAGTTCTTGGTATCCCTACCTGGCGGTAAAGAATTCCAGATAGGTCACCCGGGCGTTGTCATACACGCCTATCTTCTGGCGGCAGACCCCGACCGTGACCGTGCAAAACAACTGGAAGATCAGCTGCGTAACGATGAAGGAAATGAGAAGCTACCCGAAGATACAAGACGACGTGCTGCCGCCCTTTTGGAGATGAAGCAACAGATTAATGGCGGCCGACGGATGGGAGTCAGCCTTGCTCCTGTCGCCGCCAAGATCGATCTGGCTGCTATGGTTCGCGAGTAACGGGTGAAGGATCAACGCGCGTAAGCCCTGCCCGTTAGCGTCCACGTGCATGCCTTGTGAAGGGGGGCAACGGATTAGAATCAAATGGGCTAGGGTCGGGTTGATTTCACGCCGCTTTCCTGTGGAAGATCGGAGATCAAAAGAGTCAGCCTCGGATTGAATTTCCAGCCTCAATGCGGGATCGGCTGCGCCACCAGCTTGACGCCCAGCGCAGCACAAACCCGGCTGACGGTATCGAAGCGGGGCTGTGCATCGGCGCGCAAGGCGCGATACAGCGCTTCACGGGTAAGGCCGGAGGCCTTGGCGATTTCCGTCATGCCGCGTGCGCGAGCAATGTCGCCCAGCGCTGCGGCCAGTAGGGCAGGGTCGTTCTCTTCCAGCATGGCGGTCAGATAGGCGGCGATCGCCTGTTCGTCATTCAGGTATTCGGCGGCGTCGAATTCAGGCAAGTCGGCGATCTTGATTTTCTTGGCCATATTTAATTCTCAAGGGTTGCGGCCAGTTTGATGGCCTTGGCGATATCGGCGGACTGCGTGGATTTGTCTCCGCCGCCGAGCATCACAATCAGTGTGGTGCCGCGCTGGATGCAATACATGCGCCAGCCCGGGCCGAAGTTTTCACGCATCTCGAAGACACCTTCGCCAACTGGCTTGGCATCGCCCATATTGCCCAGCGTGGCCTTGCGCAGCCGAGCGGCCAGACGGCCTCGTGTCAGGCCGTCCTTGATGCCGTCAAACCAGTCGGTGAAGGCTTGGGTGCGCTTGATCGTGTACACAGGCTAACTGTAATCGTTCGATTACTATTGTCAAGTGTCAGGCGCGCGACTCCACTGAAGGGCTTGGGCCGCATGCGCTCACCCCGGCAACATCGCCAACAACCCATTCAACCGCCGCACAAAGCTCGCCGGATCATCAAGCTGTCCGCCTTCTGCGAGCAGCGCTTGTTCGAACAACAGGTTGGCCCAGTCGGCGAAGCGGTCTTCGTCGGACTCGGTGTTGAGTCGCGTGACCAATGCATGCGACGGGTTGATTTCCAGCGTGGGCTTGACGGTGGGTGCGGCCTGGCCGGCGGCCTTGAGCAGGCGCTCGAGGTTGGCGCTCATGTCGGCTTCGCCGGTGACGAGGCAGGCGGGCGAGTCGGTGAGGCGGTGGGTGACACGCACTTCTTTGACGCGCTCGCCGAGGGCTTTTTTCACGCGTACGACCAGCGGCTTCATGGCATCTTCGGCTTCCTTCTGCGCGGTCTTCTCGGCTTCGTCTTCCAGTTCGCCCAGATCCAGCCCGCCCTTGGCAACGGACTTCAGCGGCTTGCCGTCGAATTCGCTGAGGTTGCCCGATAGCCATTCGTCGACGCGGTCGGACAGCAGCAGCACTTCGATGCCTTTCTTGCGGAAGATTTCGAGGTGCGGGCTGTGCTGGGCGGCGGCGAAGCTGTCGGCGGTGATGTAGTAGATCGCGCTCTGGCCTTCTTTCATCCGCGCCACGTAATCCTTGAGCGAAACGATCTGCGCATCGCTGTCGGTGTGGGTGGAGGCAAAGCGCAGCAGGCCGGCGATACGGTCCTTGTTGGCGTAATCCTCGCCCGGGCCTTCTTTCAGCACCTTGCCGAAGGCTTTCCAGAATTCGGCGTATTTCTCGGGCTGGTTTTCGGCCAGGTCTTCCAGCAGGCCCAGCACTTTTTTCACCGAGCCGCCCTTGATGGCGTCGATGTCGCGGCTCGACTGCAGGATTTCGCGCGAGACGTTGAGCGGCAGGTCGGCCGAGTCGATCACCCCGCGCACGAAGCGCAGGTATTGCGGCATCAGCTGTTCGGCGTCGTCCATGATGAAGACGCGGCGCACATAGAGCTTGATGCCGTGGCGGTGGTCGCGGTCGTAGAGGTCGAAAGGCGCGCGCGCCGGCAGATACAGCAGCGAGATGTATTCCTGCTTGCCCTCCACGCGGTTGTGCGACCACGCCAGCGGCGCTTCGGCATCGTGCGCGACGTGCTTGTAGAACTCGTTGTATTCGTCTTCGGAAATGTCTTTCTTGGCGCGCGCCCACAGGGCCGAGGCGCGGTTGACGGTTTCATCCTCGTCGGTCGGCGTTTCGACGCCGTCTTTCCATTCCGTTTTCTTCATCACGATGGGCAGCGTGATGTGGTCGGAATAGGTGCGGATGACCGATTTGATCTTCCAGTCGGACAGGAACTCATCCTCGCCTTCGCGCAGGTGCAGCACGATTTCGGTACCGCGCGCGGGCTTGTCGACGGTTTCCAGGGTGTAGTCGCCGGCGCCTTCAGATTCCCAGCGCACGCCGTGCTCAGCGGTGAGGCCGGCGCGGCGGGTGGTGAGCGTCACGCGGTCGGCAACGATGAAGGCGGAGTAGAAACCGACGCCGAACTTGCCGATCAGCGCGGCGTCCTTTTGCTGGTCGCCGGACAGTTGCGAGAAGAATTCGTGGGTGCCCGACTTGGCGATGGTGCCGATGTGGTCGATGACTTCCAGACGGCTCATGCCGATGCCGTTGTCGCTGATGGTCAGCGTGCGCGCCTCGCGGTCGAAGGCGACGCGGATTTTCAGCTCGGAATCGCCTTCAAACAGGGCGGGATCGGACAGCGCCTCGAAGCGCAGCTTGTCTGAGGCGTCGGAAGCATTGGAAATCAGTTCGCGCAGGAAAATATCCTTGTTGGAATACAAGGAATGAATCATCAACTGCAGCAGTTGTTTGACTTCGGCCTGAAAGCCCAGGGTTTCTTTGGTAGTGGTGGACATGCCGTCTCTCCATGGTTCAAACGATGGGACGGCATATTGGGGCGGCGGGGGGCTATTTCAAGCGCTGGGGGGCCGCGATGCGGCAGCGCGAACGGTGAGTTCAGGCCGCTGAGGTTTCGGCTTGCCGGGTTTCGGTCCCGAATGGCCGCAGATGGCCGACGAACTGCTCGGTGGCTGCGCGCCAGGAGAAGGTTTCCGCATGGGCGCGGGCGTGACTGCGGTCGATGTCGAGCGCGGCCAGGCAGGCGGTGCGCAGGTCGTCGTGCATGACGCCTGCGGTGGAGTTGCCCAGTACGTCGATCGGCCCGCTGACCGGGTAGGCCGCGACCGGCAGGCCGCAGGCCATGGCTTCCAGCAGCACCAGGCCGAAGGTGTCGGTCTTGCTGGGAAACACGAAGACATCGGCGGCGGCATAGATTTCGGCCAGCTCGGGCTGCTTCATCACGCCGAGGTAGTGGGCGTCGGGATACTGCGCGCGCAGGCCGGCCAGCGCGGGGCCGTCGCCGACCACCCATTTGGAGCCGGGCAGGTCGAGCTGCAAAAACGCTTCGACGTTTTTTTCGACCGCCACCCGGCCGACATAGAGAAAGATCGGGTGTTCGCTGTCCAGCCGATGCGAGGGCTGCAGCCGGAACACGTCGAGATCGACGCCGCGCGACCACAGCACCACGTTGTCGAAGCCGAAGGCTTCGAGGTCGGTCTTGACCGCCTGGGTGGGCGTCATCACCGCGCTGGCGGGGCCGTGAAACCAGCGCAGAAAGCGGTAGGTCCAGGCCAGCGGGATGCCGGTACGGGCCTGGACGTATTCGGGAAAACGGGTGTGGTAGGCGGTGGTGAACGGCAGCTTGTTTTTGATCGCGTAGCGGCGTGCGGCGAGGCCAAGCGGCCCTTCGGTGGCGATGTGCAGCGCGTGCGGATCGAATTCGCGGATGCGCTTGTGTGCCGCGTTGCCGGCCAGCATCGACAGGCGGATATCCGGGTAGGTGGGGCAGGGCAGGGTGCGGAATTCGAGCGGGGTGAGGATGTCCACCTGGTGCCCCATGGCCTGCATTTCACGCCGTGTGGTGGTGAGCGTGCGCACCACGCCGTTGACCTGGGGCGACCAGGCATCGGTCACGATCATGACTTTCATGAAGTTTCCATGGCGGGGGTGACGGCTTTGGCCGGCGCCCTGGATTCATCCAGGCAGTGCGTCCAGTGGATGATTTCGAGCGTGCCGTCGGCGTTCTCGGCCAGCGCGGTGAGGCTTTCCACCCAGTCGCCGTCGTTGCAGTACAGCAGGCCGTCGAGCATGCGGATCTCGGCCTTGTGGATGTGGCCGCAGATGACGCCGTCGCAGTCGCGCCGGCGCGCTTCGTCGGTCATCACTTTTTCGAACGCGGTGATGAAGCTGACCGCATTCTTGACCTTGTGCTTGATGTATTGCGACAGCGACCAGTAGGGGTAGCCCATGCGCGTACGCATGCCGTTGAACCAGCGGTTGAGCGCGAGGATCAGGGTGTAGCCCGAGTCGCCCAGATAGGCCAGCCAGCGCGCGTGCTGCATCACGCCGTCGAACAGGTCGCCGTGGGTGACGAGGAAGCGCCGGCCGTCGGCGGTGACGTGGATCACTTCGTCGGCTACCTCGATGTCGCCGAAGGCGAGGCCCATGAACTGCCGCGCCATCGAGTCGTGGTTGCCCGGCACGTAGATCACGCGCGTGCCCTTGCGCGCCTTGCGCAGCAGCTTTTGCACCACGTCGTTGTGCGAGCGCGGCCAGTACCAGCCCTTGCGCAACTGCCAGCCGTCGATGATGTCGCCGACCAGATACAGGGTGTCGGATTCGTTGTGCTTCAAGAAGTCGAGCAGGTAGCGCGCCTGGCAGCCGGCGGTGCCAAGGTGGATGTCGGAGATCCACAAGGTACGGTAGTGGCGGGCGGGCGCGTCAGCCGCGGGCGGGTCGGCAGGCGGGGCGTCGGAGCGGCTGGGAGACCAGGGCGCGACGCTCGCTGGCGGTTGGGGCATGGCATCCGGACGTGCGCGGAGCCGGTTCGTGACGCGATTCAGCATGTCGCCATGAAGCCACGCCCAGATGACAGCGGCGTGGCAGGCGGGTGAAGCTTTGTTGACGCGCGGGTCCGGGTGCGAGCGTGCGCGCGTCAGCGCGAAATCAGCTCCAGCAGCACGCCTTGTGCCTGGTAGGGCTTGGCGCGGCCCGGCTTTTTGCAGCGGTAGCTGCCGTCGGACTGCATCTCCCAGGCTTGCACGTTGTCGCGCAGGTAGGGCTTGAGGCCTTCGGCGATGACGCGTTTTTTGAGCTTGGGGTTGAGGACGGGGAAGCCGGTTTCGATGCGGCGGAAAAAGTTGCGGTCCATCCAGTCGGCCGACGACAGATAGACCAGCTCATCACCTTCGTTCTTGAAGTAGAAAATCCGCGTGTGTTCGAGGAAGCGCCCGACGATGGAACGCACCCGGATGTTGTCAGACAGCCCGGCGATGCCGGGGCGCAGGGCGCACACGCCGCGCACGATGAGGTCGATCTTCACGCCGGCCTGCGAGGCGGCGTAGAGAGCGGCAATGACTTGCGGCTCCAGCAGCGAATTCATCTTGGCGACGATGGCGGCGGGCTTGCCAGCGGTGGCCAGGTCGGTTTCGCGCTGGATCGCCGCGAGGACTTCGCTGTGCAGAGTGAACGGCGCCTGCCACAGGCGCTTCAGCTTGCCGGCCTTGCCGAGCCCGGTGATCTGGGTGAACAGGCTGTTGGCATCGGCGGTAATGGCCTCGTCGCAGGTCATCAGGCCGAAGTCGGTGTACATCCGGGCAGTGCGGGCGTGGTAATTGCCGGTGCCCAGATGCGCGTAGCGTTTGAGTTCGCCGTCTTCGCGGCGGATGACGAGCGCCAGCTTGGCGTGGGTTTTGTAGCCGACCACGCCGTAGATCACGTGCGCGCCGACTTCTTCCAGCTTGGCCGCCCAGTTGATATTGGCTTCTTCGTCGAAGCGCGCCATCAGTTCGACCACCACCGTGACTTCCTTGCCCGACTGCGCCGCGCGAATCAGCGCCATCATCAGTTTGGAATCGGTGCCGGTGCGGTAAACCGTCTGGCGGATGGCGACGACATTGGGGTCGGCCGCCGCCTGCTCGATGAAATGGATGACCGGCTGGAACGATTCGAACGGGTGGTGCAGCAGGATGTCGCCCTTTTTAATCTGGGCGAAGATGTCTTCCTTGTTGGCGAGCCGGGCGGGCAGGGCGGGGGTGAACGGGGTGTACTTGAGCTCGGGGCGGTCGACCCAGTCGGGTACCTGCATCAGGCGCACCAGGTTGACCGGTCCGTTGACCTGATACAAGTCGTCGCGCTCCAGCTCGAACTGTTCGAGCAGAAACGCCGCCATCGATTCCGAGCAGTTGTCCGCCACTTCCAGCCGTACCGCTGCGCCGAAATGCCGCTGCGGCAATTCGCCCTGCAGCGCCTGGCGCAGATTCTTGGTTTCCTCATCGTCGACAAACAAATCGGAATTGCGGGTGACGCGAAACTGGTAGCAGCCTTCTACCGTCATCCCGGCAAATAGTTCGCCGACATGGGCGTGCAAAATCGACGACAGGAACACGAAGCCGTATTCGCAGCCGGCGATTTCTTCGGGCATGCGGATGAAACGCGGCAGCGCGCGCGGCGCCTGCACCACGGCGGCGCCCGAATTGCGGCCAAAGGCATCGCGGCCGGACAGCTCGACCGCAAAGTTCAGGCTCTTGTTGAGCACCAGCGGGAAGGGGTGCGATGGGTCGAGCCCAACCGGCGTGAGAACCGGCATCAGCTCGCGCAGAAAATAGTCGCGTATCCACGCCGCCTGGGTTTCGGTCCAGTGGGTGCGGCGGAAAAAGTGGATGTCGCGCTTGGCCAGCGCGGGAATAACGTCGCGGTTGAGCAGCTCGTATTGCTTGTCGACCAAAGCGTGCGCCATATCGGCCACGGCGCGATATTGCTGGCGCGGCGTGAGGCCGTCATCCGAGCGCTGGGTAGAGTTGGCGCGCAGCTGTTCCTTGAGCCCGGCCATCCGCACCTCGAAAAATTCGTCCATGTTGCTGGACACGATGCAGAGGAATTTCAGGCGTTCCAGCAGCGGCACCTCGGGATCGTCGGCCTGCGCCAGCACGCGGCGATGAAAGGCGAGGATGCCGAGTTCGCGGTTGATCAGGGTGTCGGGGCTGGGGAGATTCATGGTCTAGTATCCGGAATGACTTGCCATGATAAACGGCAGCCCGATCCCGAATGTGACAATTATATGAACAACCCCTCTCCCGTCGAAGTCGAACTCAAATTGGCGCTGCCGCCGCAACAGGCCACCCGTTTCATCAAGCTAATGGCGCGGCGGCGTATTCCTGCAGTGGAGCAGGCTTTGCTCACCCGTTATTACGACACGCCGGATTTTGCGCTGAGTGAACAGGGGATCGCGCTGCGGGTTCGACGCGTCGGTCGCCGCTGGCTGCAAACGCTGAAGACCGAAGGCGAACGCAGCGGCGGTTTGTCGCGCCGGGCGGAATATGAAGTCGCGAGCGGCGGCAGCACGCTGGACTGGAGCCGTTTTCCCGCCGAGGCGCAGGCGCGGGTGCCGCAAGCCCTGCGCGCGCAGCTGATTCCGGTATTCGAGACCGATTTCACGCGCACGAGCTGGCTCCTGGCGGGCGAACACGGAACCGCCATCGAAGTGGCGCTGGACATCGGCGAAGTGCGCGTGCCGAAACGCAAAGGCGCCGCCGCACACAGCCAGCCGCTGTGCGAAATCGAACTCGAACTTAATAGTGGCCAGCCGGATGCGCTGTTCGCGCTGGCGCTGGACTGGGCGGCGCAACTCGACCTCCTGCCGCTGGACATCAGCAAGGCGGAGCGTGGCGTGCGGCTGGCGCACCGACTGGACGCCGAGCCGGTGAAATCCTTGCCGCTGGCGTTGGACCAAAGCCTGAGCGTGGAAGCCGGATTTGCTGCGATCTGCCAGGCCTGCCTGACGCAGTTTCAGGCGAATCTGCCCGGCGTGCTGGATGCAGACGACATCGAATATGTGCATCAGGCGCGGGTGGCGTTGCGGCGCTTGCGCGCGGCGCTGCGATTGTTTCGCCGGGTGTGCGAGGTGCCGCCGGACTTGCTGCAGAGCCTGCGCGCGCTGGTCGCCGCATTGGGGCCGGCACGCGACTGGGATGTGCTGTGCAGCGAATGGGTGCCCGCCGTGGGCGCGCATTGTCCCGATGCGGCGGATTGGCAGCGCGGGCTGGACGCGTGGCAGGCGCAGCGTGCCGAAGCGCGCGCCAGCATGCGGACAACGCTGCTGCAAGCGCATCCGGGCGCCTGGCTGCTGGCGTTTCAGCGCTGGCTGCTGCAGCGCGGCTGGCGCAGGCGCCCAGCGGGCGACGCGGCGCCCGAAGCGCAGCGCTTCGGGCAGTTGTCGCCGCTGGCGCCCTGGGCGCGCCAGGCCTTGCACAAGGGGCGGCGCCAGGTGCTGCGCGGCGCGGAAGCCTTTGCCGGGATGGATGCTGAACAGCGGCATCGTTTGCGCATTGCCATCAAGCGCCAGCGCTATGCCGTCGAGTTTTTTCAGGGCCTGATCGGCGGACGTCGGCTCGCGCGCGCCCAGAGTGCCTTGCGCAATGCGCAGGACAGCCTCGGCCGCAGCAATGATGCGCAGGTGGCGAACCACTTGCTGGACACCACCCCGGCCAGCGCGCAGGCGGCGGCGATGTTCGTGCGTGGCTGGCTAGCAGCCCTGCAGGCGGAAGCTGCGCCCAGGGAAAACGAGCAATCGGTGCAGGCCTTGCTGCGTGCGCTGCGCAAGCTCAAGCCGTAGGGGCGGGCGCAGGAATCCGGCTGTCATATTCCGGTCCCACGCCTGCCGGACAATGGGGCAATGGGTTGCACAAACCCGAATTTTCGAGGACGCAGGATGGATTTGATTTTGTGGCGACACGCCGAGGCAGAAGACACCAGCCCGGACATGGAACGCAAACTGACGGGGCGCGGGCGCAAACAGGCGTCGCGCATGGCCGACTGGCTCAACCCGCGGTTACCGCCGGACATCCGCGTGCTGGCCAGCCCGGCCACGCGCGCCTGGCAGACGGCGCAGGCGCTGGGCCGGGATTACGACCTGGTGCCGGAGCTTGAACCGGGCGCCAGCGCGGCCGACCTGCTGCGCGTGGCCGACTGGCCGGATTCGGTTCATCCGATTTTGATCGTCGGGCACCAGCCCACCCTGGGCCAGGTGGCCATGCAGCTGCTGGCGAACCAGCAAGGCGATCTGCCGGTGAAAAAAGCCGGCATCTGGTGGTTCACGAGCCGTGAACGCGCGGGCGAATTGCAGGTGGTTTTGCGCGCAGTGGCCGGGCCTGACTGGTTATAATCGCCATGTGATCATTCAACGCATTCCGTATGAAGCCTCCGCTTGCGAGGCCCATTTTCCCCATCCGGCCTTGCCGGTGAGGACGTCGCCATGCCAGCCGGGATGAGCGCACTGCGTGATCTGATCGTCGAGGCGACGCCGATGCGCCGCTTCATGTTGGCCTTGCTGGTACTGGTGCCGCTGGTTGCCTTGTCCAGCGCCTACTGGTTGTTGAATCCGCCGGCGTATCGCGTGTTGTACGCGCAGTTGTCCGACCGCGCGGGCGGCGAGGTCATCAGCGCCCTCGAACAACTCGACATTCCCTATCGCCTGTCCGCCGCCAATGGCCGCATCGAGGTTGCGGCCGACCAGCTGCATCTGGCGCGCTACCGCCTGGCCGCGATGGGCCTGCCGCGATCCGACGCCGATGCCGAGGATGCCATCGATCGCGCGCCCAGTTTTGGCGCCTCGTCGCTGCAGGAACAGCAACGCTATCAGCACGCGCTTGAGATTGATCTGGCGCGTTCGATGCAGAAGCTGCAAGGCATCGAGCTCGCGCGGGTGCATCTCGCCCTGCCCAGGGTGTCGCCGTTTTTGCGCGACGCGCCGCCGGCCACCGCGGCCGTACTGCTGCGCCTGCGCCCGGGCGCCCGGCTGTCGGCCGCACAGGTGGGCAGTATCCAGACCATGGTCGCGGCCAGCGTGCCGCGTTTGAAGCGTGCAGAAGTGCAGGTGCTGGATCAGCACGGGATCGTGCTCGGTGCCAACCCGCCCGAACGTACCGAATCGCCGCAAGCCGCGCTGGAGCGGGACATGGCGCGCCGCGCGCTGGCGGTCCTGTCGCCGTGGCTGGGGCCGGATCGCGTCAGCGTGCAGATCACCGCTTTTCTCGAAGACAGCGAAACCCGGCAGACCGTCGAGCGCATGCGTAATACGGGATCAGGCGGGCGGGCGCAGGAAAAAACGGTGCTCACTACGCGGCTGCCCGAAGGCCGGATCCGGCGGCTCAACGCCATCGTGATTCTGGGTTTTGACGCCAGTGCGGCCGAATTGAAACGCGCCGGGCAACTGACCCGCCAGGCGCTGGGGCTGATGCCCGGGCGCGGCGACAGCGTGACGGTCTACGCCTTGCCGCGTAAAGCCGGAGCAGAGCTTGCCGCGCCTGCGCAGACTGAAACCCGTGCGCCGTCCGCTGCGCCTGCCGTTTCTAGCCGGTCCGACTCGATCCCGCAGGTGCAGCCACAAGCGGAGACTTCTGCATCGACCCGCTCCGCGTTTCCCTGGCCGCTGGAATGGCTGGCAGCCGCGGCAGGCGGGATTGTGTTGCTGGGTGCAATCGGCTGGCGGATGGGGCGTCGACCGCAACCGACCGAACGGGTGATTGATGATTTTGACGGCGAGCTCGACACGGTTCGCAATCAGGTGGTGAGCGACCCCCGCGTGACGGCCGATGTCATCAAGCTGTGGATGCGCGCATGAGCCAGGCCGGCATCGAAAAGTCGGCTGCCCTGTTGCTGGCGCTCGGTGAAGAGGCGACCGCAGCGGTGTTCCGTTACCTGAGCCCGCTCGAGGTCAGCCGTCTGGGCGCCGCCATGCGCGAGATGGGCGTGCTGCCGCGCGAGCGGGTGCGGCTCATTCTGCGTGATTACGCAGCCGAGGCGGCCGAGCAGACCGGATTTGCCACCGATGCCGGACGGTTTCTCGATGACAGCCTCAAGCTGGCCTGGAGTCCCGAGCGTGCGCAGGCGATGCTGCACCGGCTGGGCGCAGCAGGCGTTCAGGCGCAGGGCAGGCTGGCGGGTCGCGAACCGGCGGAGATCGCCGGCCTGCTGGAAGAACAGCCGCCGCAACTGATTGCCATGGTGCTGCTGCAGTTGCCGCGCGATGTCGCGGCTGCCGTGCTGGATGTGCTGCCGGGCAGCGTGCGGGCCGAGACCCTGCTGAGTCTGGCGCACAGCGATGCGCCGCATCCCGAGATGCTGGCCGAGCTCGACGACTGGCTGGCGAGTCTCGATGCAGTCGATACGTCGCAGGGCGAAGCGGCCGTTGCCAGCCTGCTGGGACAGATGAGCGCGGGCAGCGCGACCGCCGCCCTGAACCAGCTCGATCACGATGACAAGGAACTGGCTGCGCGGCTGCGCGTCCGCCATCTCGCATTCGAGGATCTGGCCCGCTTGCCCGAGGCCAGCCGCAAAACCTTTATGCGCAATATTGGCGCACGCACGCTGTTGCTGGCGTTGAAGGGCAGCGATGGCCGGGTGCTTGACGCGCTCACTGCCGTGATGAGCCCGACCGCCGCGCAGCGCATGCGCGATGATCTCGATACGCTCGGTGCCGTGCCAGTCACCGCCATTCAGGCTGCGCAGGAAGACGCCAGTGAAACCCTGCGGCGGTTGGCGGCGGAGGGGGCGATCCTGTTTCCGCAAGAGGAGGCTGCATGAGCACACGGGACGACAGCGGCTCGACGGAAAACCGGCATAGTGAAGCCACCGCATTCGAGCAATGGGAGGTAGTCGAGCTGGTTGCGCAGGTGAACGAACCTGCGCCGGATACTCACGCAGCCGAGTTGATCCAGTTGCGCGAAGCCGCGCGCGCGGAAGGCTATGCCGAAGGCCTGGCTGCCGGGCGCGCAAAGGCCGAGCAGGCCTGCGGGCAGATGAAACAGCTGGCCGAAAGCTTCGACAACACGCTCGACAACCTCGATTTTCATATCGCCGACATGGTGCTCGAACTGGCGCTGGATGTGGCGCGTCAGGTGGTGGCGGGTGAACTGGCGGTGCGCCCGCAACACATTCTCGATGTGGTGAACCAGGCGCTCAGACAGATGGCCGAATCGAGCCGCGGTGCCCGCTTGCTGCTGAACCCTGAAGACGCTGCCCTGGTGCGGCCGCACCTTGATCTGGTGCTCGACAAGAACCGGCTGCGCATCGTCGAGGATATTCGTATCGTGCGTGGCGGCTGTCTGATCGAAACCCCGCAGGGCGACCTCGATGCCACGCTGCCGTCGCGCTGGCGGCAGGTGGTGCAGGTGTTGGGTTCCAACCAGAACTGGCTCGAATAAGCCATGGATCGCACCGTTCGTTTACGTGAATACCTGGCAGCGTGCCGGCGTGCCGTCAGCGGCGCCACGCCGATTTCGGGCAGCGGGCGGCTTACCCGCGTGTCCGGCCTGGTGATGGAAGCCGTGGGCCTGCGCATGCCGGTCGGCAGCCAGTGCCAGATCCAGGTGCCGGGCGGACAGAACATCGAGGCTGAAGTGGCAGGATTTTCCGGCGACCATCTGTTCATCATGCCGGCCTCCGATATTTATGGCGTGATGCCCGGCGCGCGGGTCGTTCCCGAAAATCCGATGGCGGCACAGCCGCCGCGTCTGGGCGTGCGCTACATCCTGCGCCGCCGTGCACAGGACCGGGTGCGCCAGGTGCCGGTGGGTGAGCATTTGCTGGGCCGCGTGCTCGACGGCGCCGGGCGACCGCTCGATGGCCTCGGTTCCTTGTTGCTGGAGCGCCGGGTGCCGCTGTACAGCCGTCCGATCAATCCGCTCGAGCGCGCGCCGATACGGCAGACGCTGGACGTCGGCGTGCGCGCGATCAACGGCCTGTTGACGGTGGGACGCGGCCAGCGGCTGGGGCTGTTTGCGGGCAGCGGCGTCGGCAAAAGCGTGCTGCTCGGCATGATGGCGCGCTACACCGAGGCCGACGTGGTGGTGGTGGGCCTGATCGGCGAACGCGGCCGCGAGGTCAAGGAATTCATCGACACCATCCTCGGCGCCGAAGGCATGGCGCGCGCGGTGGTGGTCGCCGCCCCTGCCGACCATCCGCCGCTGATGCGGCTTAACGGCGCGGCGTATGCGATGGCGATTGCCGAATATTTTCGCGACCAGGGCAAGCATGTGTTGCTCATCATGGATTCGCTCACCCGCTATGCGATGGCGCAGCGCGAGGTGGCACTGGCGATCGGCGAGCCGCCCGCGACCAAGGGCTATCCGCCGTCGGTGTTCGCCAAGCTGCCGCAATTGGCCGAGCGCGCGGGCAATGGCCGCAACGGCAGCGGCTCGATCACCGCGTTTTTTACCGTGCTGATGGAAGGCGACGATCAGCAGGATCCGATCGCCGATGCGGCGCGCGCGATTCTCGACGGCCACATCGTATTGAGCCGCGATCTGGCGGATGCCGGACATTACCCCGCGATCGACATCGAAGCCTCGATCAGCCGGGTGCAGCCCGATTTGCTGAACGACGAGGCGCTGGAGCGCACGCGCCGCTTCAAATATCTTTATTCGCGCTACATGCGCAGCCGCGACCTGCTGGCGGTCGGCGCCTACGTGCCGGGCGCCGACGTGGTGCTCGACGAAGGCGTGCGCCTGTATCCGCGCATGCAGGGCTATCTGATGCAGGGCATGCGCGAGCGCGCGTCGATGGACGCTGCCCGCGCCGGTCTGGAAGAGGTGGTCGGATGAAACCGTTTGCTTTGGCACGGGTGCTGCAGCTGGCGACCGGGCGTAGCGAAACGCAGGCGCGCACGGTCAAACTGGCGCACGGCATCTGGCTGCGCGCGCGCGGCCGGCTGGTGCAGTTGACCGCGCTGCGCGACGCGCACATCGGGCAGCTGGCGGTCGAACTGCGCGATGGCATTGCAGCCGCGCAGCTGCAGGAGAAAAACCGGCTGCAAATCGCGCAGCTGGCCGAAATGCAGGCCGCGCAGGCCGCCATCGATGCCGCCTACCGCGACTGGCAGGCGCAGCTGGCCGAGTGGATCAAGCTGGACCAGCGCGTCAAGGCGCTGCGGCTGCTGGAGCAGCGCCACCTGGCGCAGATTGCCGTCCAGCAGCGGCGCATCGAGCAACGCCAGCACGATGAACTGGTCGAGCTGGCTCACCATCGCGAATCGAGACACCTCAGCTGATGCAGTTGCTTGCCCTGACCCCTGCAGAAATCGCGTTTCTGAGCGAGCCCGATGCCATGCCTGTGAGCCTGCATGCGCGTTTCGGCCAGAAACTGGCGGCAACGCTGACGGCGAGCCTGCGCGTTCCGGTCAGGGTCTACCCACAGGACGTCGCTACCCGGTTTGATTCGGCGCCCGGCCTGCCCGGCTGGCAGCCCGATGGCGCGTTGTCCACCTTGTGGTTGGTGCGCCGGCTCGGCGGCAAGCGCATCAGCGGCGTGGCGTCGTTTGTCCCCAGGAGTTTGCTTCAGACGCTGAACACGGCGCTGGCGGAGTGCTGGCTTGATGCCTCCGTGCCTGCATTGCCGGCTGCCCTGGCGTGGCAGATTTCCTCCCCGCTCGGCGAGGCAGGGCTTGCCCTGCAACTGCCGCTGCAACCCCCCACCATGACGCGCTGGGCGCGCGAGGTCATCCAGCATGTTCGTTAAATCCGCGCATCCAGGCGCATACCGCAATTTGATCCCCTGCATCGCGGCAACGGGCGCGCTGCTGATGCCCGGCTGGGCATGGGCCGCGCCTGACACGGCGGGCAGCCTGTTCACCGTGCTGCTGAGTTTGGGCCTTATTCTGGGCGGCTTCATCGCTGTTGCCTGGTTCGCCCGCCGCTTTCTGCCGGGCATGGGCACGCAAGGCGCGGTCAAGGTCGTGTCCAGCACCGCAGTCGGCAATCGCGAGCGCGTGGTGCTGATCGAGGTTGAGGACACCCGGCTGTTGCTGGGCGTCGGCGGCGGCAACGTGCGCTTGCTGCATACCCTGCCCAGGCCCGGCACGGTGCTTGCGGCAACGGAGCCTGCGCAATGAAGCTGCCAGCCATGCTGCTTGTAGCGGGATTGAGTCTGCTGGCGCTGGCCGCGAGCCTGCCGGCGTTTGCCGCCGAAACCAGCGTGCCGCTGTTGAACGTGACGCCCGGCGCGGGTGGTCAGGTGATCGGCGTGCCGGGCGCCAGCCTGCCCTGGTTGCTGCTGTTTCCGTTTTTGCCCGCCTTGCTGCTGGCGTTCACCGCGTTTACCCGCATCGCCGTGGTGCTGTTCCTGCTGCGCCAGGGGCTGGGCAGCCAGTCCGCGCCGCCGAATTTGGTGCTGATGGGGCTGGCGGTGCTGCTGACGATATTTGTTATGTCGCCCGCGCTCAAAACCATCAACGCCGAGGCGTACCAGCCGTATCTGGCCGGGTCGCTCAGCTTCAACGCCGCTGCCGAACAGGCCGCCACGCCCCTCAAAAGCTTCATGCTGCGGCAAACCCGAGCCGAAGATTTGAGCCTGTTCACCGAAGGCGACCCCAGCATTGATCCCGCCACTGTTGATCCAAAGCGGGTGGAGTCGGTGCCGCTCGCCGCGCTGGCGCCAGCCTTTCTCACCAGCGAACTCAAGACTGCGTTCCAGATTGGCTTCATGGTGATCCTGCCGTTCCTGGTGATCGACCTGGTGGTCGCCGCCGTGCTGACCGCGCTCGGCATGATCATGCTGCCGCCGCAGCTGGTGTCGCTGCCGCTCAAGCTGCTGCTGTTCGTAACAGTGGACGGCTGGCATCTGCTGGTCGGCTCGCTGATCGGAAGCTTCTGATGGAAGGCCGCCGCTAATGGAAGGCCTCGCTCGCGACGCGCTCTGGCTGGTGGCCTTGCTGGCTGCGCCGGTGTTGCTGGCGGGCCTGTTCACCGCGTTCGCCATCAGCGTGTTCCAGGCCGCCACCAAAATCCTCGAACCGACCCTGTCCTTCGTGCCCAAGCTCATCGTCATGCTGCTGGTGCTGGCCTTGCTGGGCAGCTGGATGGGCGCCCAGCTGGTCGAGTTCGCGCGCAGCATGCTGACTGACTTTCCCGGCCTGATCGAATGACGGCGCTGCCCCTGGCCGAAGCGAGCCTGGCGACCTGGATGTTCGCCTTTGCCCGCCTGGCCGGGTGGACTGTGTTCGATCCGCTGACCGGGCGCCTGCCGCTGCTGCTGCGCCTGCTGCTCGCCGCCGTGCTGGCCGCCGTGCTGACGCCGGGACTCGAAACCCAGACAAGCGATCCATTTACCGTCCAGGGTGGACTAGGCTTGATCATGGAAATCGCGTGGGGCGCAGCCTTGGCCTTGTGCGTGTGGATGGTGTTCGCGGCGATGAGCGCAGCCTTGCTGTGGACCGGCCACACCGCCACCGGCGGCTTGCTGAACCTGACGCCCGAACAGGCCGTCATGGCAGACGCCCCCTGGCGCGCCCTGGCGGGATGGCTGGCCGTGCTGGCGTTTCTGGGTGGCAGCGGCCATCTACTGGTGGTCGACGCCTTGCGCACCAGCTTTGTCGCCATGCCGGTTGCGGTTTTTCCCGCAGCTGCAGACGTGCGCCAGCTGGCTGAATCGGCCAGCTGGCTGTTCGCAACCGGTGTGCAACTGGCCTTGCCGCTGCTGGCGCTGGCGTTGCTGATCCAGCTGGCTTTCGGCATCGTCGCGCGCACCACGCCTGCGCTCGACATGCTGTCGGTCGGTCTGGGTATCGCCGCGCTGGGCCTGATGGCGGCCTGGATCTGGGCGGTGCCGATGGTCGCGCAGGGCGTGCATCAGGGACTGGCCCAACTGGGTATTTGGATAGGCTGGCTTTAATCAGACAGGAACCAGGCCATGGACACGCTCTTGAACCGTTTGCAGCAACTGGCCGCCCAGCCCGAACGCGCCACCAATCTGGAGGACAGTCTGCTGCAATGCGTGAAGATGACGGCCGAATTGCTGGATGTCCACGGCAGCGTTATTTTGCTGTTTGGCGAGACCGCAGCGGGCGACGACGTCCCCATTCTCAAGGTGTTCGCCATCGGCGAAGACCAGGTCATCCGCATCAGCAACGATCCGCAGAGCCGGCATGCGCGCGTGTTGAACCGGGTTGTTGCTGCGGACGCGCCAGAACTGATCGGCAAGCTCGAGGACGCCGATTTTGCGACGCTCCGGCACCCGCAGACGGATCGATTCGCTGGGCATGATCGGCATGCTGGTCGGCAAATCGATGCAGGTGGTGCAACTGCAAAACGTGCTGTCGTCGCGCTTTGCGCAGATGGCGCTGGTGCGCGAGGCCCGCGCCAACCTCGGCGTCGCGCTGGAAAAGGCGGTGGAAAACCCGGATCAGCTGGCGCGCATCCTGGCGAAATCCTTTTTCCGCGAAATGACCAACACCGGCTTCAGCACCAGCCAGATCATCCAGGCCTCGTCCGAAATCATTACCCAGCTTTCCAGCAGCCTCAACCGCCACAGCAAGCGGATGGAAAAACCCAAGCCCCAGCCCGATTAAACCCGCCCACACGATTCAACACAGGAGCGCACCATGAAAAACGGAGCCATTTTATTCGTCGCCGCACTGGTCTTTACCCAGCCCGCCGTGGCATTCGACTGGAGCGGCGCATTGAAAGATGCCATGGGAAAAGCCAGCGGCGAACCTGCCGGCAATGCGGCCTCATCCGGCGTCGATGCGCTGTCCAATGCCGACATCAACGCCGGCCTGAAAGAGGCGCTGACGCGCGGCGCCGATGCGGCCGTCGCGCAACTCGGCACCAAGGACGGTTTTTACGGCAACCCCGCGCTCAAGATCCCGCTGCCGCAAAGCCTGCAAAAAATCGACAAGGCCATGCGCATGGTCGGCATGGGCAAGCAGGCCGACGAACTGGTGCTGGCGATGAACCGCGCCGCCGAGGCGGCCGTGCCCCAGGCCAAAACCTTGCTGGTCGACGCAGTCAAGAATATGTCGCTGCAAGATGCCCGCGGCATCCTGATCGGCGGCTCGACCTCGGCCACCGACTTTTTCCGCGCCAAAACCGAAGCACAACTGACCGAGCGCTTCGGCCCCATCGTCAAGAACGTCACCGACAAAACCAGCCTTGCGCAGCAATACAACCGC
Organism: Hydrogenophilales bacterium 12-61-10; assembly: GCA_002279795.1. Lineage (GTDB taxonomy): Bacteria > Pseudomonadota > Gammaproteobacteria > Burkholderiales > Thiobacillaceae > Thiobacillus. Next base: position 1,872 of record NCCT01000018.1, on the reverse strand, counting down.
TACGCCGGGCAGGCCGCGCAGTTCAATCTGGTCGATAAAAACCAGGCCAGCGTCGAGCAGTACGTCACCCAGCAATCCCTCGACCGGTTGTATCGCTTGATCGGCGAAAAAGAACAGGCCATCCGCGCCAACCCGATGCAGGCGGGGAGCGATTTACTGCGGCAGGTATTTGGCGCAGTGAAGTAAGCGGAGTGGGGTGTGTTTCGCAAAAAAGTGGGGTCAATCTGAGTCGCTTGACCGCCTGTTGTTCGGCCATAGCGGCCGGTGGCGCTCTCCAACCTCAATGGCCGGTGTCGCGCTGGTTGCAGTCGTTGACGCGATAATCGGCCTGAACGGCAGCTTTGGTCACCGGCGAGGGACGCCACTCGACCCGTTACTTCCGTTCATGTCTTGATCACCGTACGTCCGTTCCTCCCTAACCGGCGCTTGCAAGTGATGTGGCACATGCAAGTCCTGGAGAAGAATGGGGGGAACGCAGCCACCAAAGACGGGCTGCCATTCCCTGGCTCCGGGTCAGCCGACCTTCAATTTGAGTTGGCATCCGTCGCTGGTGAGTGCCGATCACCTTCTTGTCGTGGCTCACACAGTGTTGACCTCAACCTGCTGTCCGACTCTGCTGCTCCCTGTAGAGCCAATTGACTTTTGGTTTGCACATTAGGGATTCAGACTCCATCGATCCGAACACGCAGCAATTTAGCAGAGTTCAAAAACACCAGAATATCCGGTCCCAGATGTATAAAAGCGGCTTCGATAGGACCAATCCAGCCCATCAGCGCCGCCGTGATGCCCAACAAATGGACTACGCCAACGCCGACAAACAAGTTCTCCTGAATCGTGCGATACGCGCGGCGGGAAATGGCACGGGCACTGACGATCTTGGATAAATCATCCGTCATCAGCACGATATCGGCGGCTTCCAGCGCGGCCTGAGTGCCGCCGCCGCCCATCGCAATGCCCACATCCGCTCGCGCCAGGGCGGGTGCGTCGTTGATGCCGTCACCGATCATGGCCACGCGATGCCCCTGCTTTTTGAGTTCTTCAATCGCTGTGACTTTGTCTTCCGGCATCAGGTCGGCGCGCACCTCGTCCACGCCTAATTCCGCGGCCACCGCGCGTGCGGTTGCCTCGTTGTCGCCGGTCAGCATCACGATCCGCTTGACGCCCGTCTGTTTCAACTTCAAAAGAGCTTCGCGGGCCCCCGGCCGTAACGTATCAGCGATAAAAATGACACCGGCAAATTGCCCATCGACCGCCACATGCACCGGCGTTTGTCCGCTATCTTCAATTGCGGTGGCAAGTGTGACGCCGTTTTCACGCAGCAATGCGGCATTGCCGACCAGTACGGCACGACCCGAGACGGTTGCTATAACCCCCCGGCCTTGCACCTGCTCATATTGGTCCGGCTCCGGCACGGTGATCTGTTTAGATGTTGCGTAATCCACAACGGCTTTGGCCAGTGGATGCGCAGAACGGCGGTCGGCGGCGGCTGCCAGACTCAACAGCTCCATTTCGGAAAATCGTGAATCGCGTGCCTCCACTCGAACCACTTCAGGCTTGTTCGCTGTCAGCGTTCCGGTTTTGTCGAACACCATCACATCCACTTTAGCCAGCGACTCCAGATACAGACCGCCCTTGACCAAAATACCGCTTCGGGCAGCGCGCGCAATGGCGGCGATCATTACCAATGGCGTCGCAAGTCCCAGCTCGGCAGGCGAGGTGAAAATCAGCAGCGTGACGATGGTGCGCACATCGCCCGTGACCAGATAAACCGCAATGAGAAATACAAAAACGACCGGAATCAGCCACGAAGCCACTTTGTCGGCGAGTTTTTGCACGGGCGCTTGCGCCGCTTCGGCGCTTTCCACCAGCCCG
>NCCT01000159.1 GCA_002279795.1 Hydrogenophilales bacterium 12-61-10 | reverse complement strand
CCTGAAAAACGGGACAATTCCGTTTTCCGAAATTGTTGCGAGTCCAGAACATGACCAAAAAAGCCTTGATAACCGGCGTAACCGGCCAGGACGGCGCCTACCTTGCCGAGTTTCTGCTGGAGAAGGGCTACGAAGTCCACGGCATCAAGCGCCGCACTTCCCTGTTCAACACCGACCGCATCGACCACCTGTACGAAGGCCCCGAAGTCACCCAGCGCAAATTCATCCTGCACCACGGCGACCTCACCGACAGCTCCAGCCTCATCCGCATCATCCAGCAAGTCCAGCCCGACGAAATCTACAACCTTGCTGCGCAAAGCCACGTAGCCGTCAGCTTCGAAGAACCCGAATACACCGCCAACAGCGACGCCCTCGGCGCCCTGCGCATTTTGGAGGCCATCCGCATCCTCGGCCTCGAAAAGAAAACCCGCTTCTACCAGGCCAGCACCAGCGAACTGTTCGGCCTCGTCCAGGAAATCCCGCAGAAGGAAACCACCCCCTTCTACCCGCGCAGCCCCTACGCCTGCGCCAAGCTCTACGCCTACTGGATCACCATCAACTACCGTGAGGCTTACGGCATGTATGCCTGTAACGGCATCCTGTTCAACCACGAAAGCCCCATCCGCGGCGAAACCTTCGTCACCCGCAAAATCACCCGCGCCCTCGCAAGAATCAAGCTCGGCCTGCAGGATTGTTTGTTCCTCGGCAACATGGACGCCAAGCGTGACTGGGGCCACGCCAAAGACTACGTCGAAATGCAGTGGCTCATGCTGCAGCAAGACCAGGCCGAAGACTTCGTCATTGCCACCGGCGTCCAGTACTCTGTTCGCGACTTCGTCGACGCCGCCGCCAAAGAACTTGGCATAACCATCCGCTGGGAAGGCACAGGCGTCGACGAGAAGGGTTTTGATGCCCACGGCAAATGCATCGTCTCCGTCGACGCCCGCTACTTCCGCCCCACCGAAGTCGAAACCCTGCTGGGCGACCCCAGCAAAGCCAAGAACAAACTCGGCTGGACCCCGAAGATCAGCTTTGCCGAACTGGTGGCCGAGATGGTGCGCGAGGATCTCAAGGCTGCA
>NCCT01000158.1 GCA_002279795.1 Hydrogenophilales bacterium 12-61-10 | reverse complement strand
ACCCGAATACCCTGTCTCAGTCGCACGCCGGCATGCAGGACCATGCCGGCAGCGGCTGTCACGATCAGCTCCTTTGGCAGGAAAAACCACTCGTGAGCGTTCATCAGGAGAATGGCGCCGGACAACGAGGCAAAGGCCGGTACGTATTCGACCGCGGGCCGGAACAGGTTTTCGATGGGATAGCTCATGTCAGACGTGTTCGATGGGTTTGTCGAACCTGACAATGCAGGGATTATTCGGCGGAAGTGGGTTCACGAATCGAACAGGATCCAGTATGACCACGCCAGAGATCAGTTTTTTGCCCTCGCCATCGGCGCCGATCACCATGTAACGCTGGATGTTGCTTTTCTTCTCTCCGGAGACCAGATTCCAGCCAGCATTGGTAACCTGGCGCTGGATGCCTGTCCCCAGCTTGCTCCCCGCTCGATCCGATGGCGTGCCATCGCCCTCCTCCCCGAACAGTTCGGCGAACTTGCGGAAAATCACTGGGGAAACCAGCATCATCCCTTCGTCAACGAAGTGAATCATGGCGTCCGCGCGGTTGTACGACATGCTACCGCCCGAGAGGCCCTCCTGAATCCAGCGCATGAACCGCATGGCTGCACTAGAGGGTTCCTTCTTTTTCGAGCCGGGTTTAGGCCTGGCCGCTGTCTGCCCTGCCGGCGCAACAGGCCTCAATGCTTCTGCAGTAGGGGGCTTGGGTTTCGGTGAATGTTTGATCGCGGTGTCATCTTCATCGAGAAAGCCTGCTTCCTCAACTGCGCCCTTCTGTTCAGATAGAGCGGCCTGTGCCGGCGGGCGAATGGGATGGAGAGCCGTGCTGGCACGCCTTGGCTGCTCTTCGATGTTGGGCGAGGAGGTTGGATCGGGCTGCAGTATGACAAGCGACAGCTCGTTGGCCGGATCCTCCAATGGGTTGGTGGCTGGCTCAACGCCAGAATCACCCATGGAACCAATATACGGATCGGATTCCAAATCGAGCGGCTGGATGTATGAGGCATCTTGTTTACCGGCAATAATCTTGCCTCTCATGATTTCCGGGTAAAGAACCGGGGACTGGAACAGTTTGTCGAGTGAGAAGCACAGCACGGTCAGCTTTTGTTCCCACCCTTCATCG
>NCCT01000111.1 GCA_002279795.1 Hydrogenophilales bacterium 12-61-10 | reverse complement strand
GCCGCGAGGTGTTGCAGGTATGCCGCAACATGCTGCCGGGAAAGCGTCGTGACTTCCTTATTGTCCGTGTCGGACATCATCAAGTCTCATGGTCTCAGTTTCTCAACCGGGCGGAGATCATCCCCGCCCGGATACTACCGCTTACCCAAAGATCCAGACCGCGATCATGAAGATCGTTAATCCGTTCCAGGAGCATATGCTATTCGCAGATAGCATATCTCTTCCTGAGCGACCGTGCTGGGCATTTTGGGCTTCCGGAAAAGCTCAAGTTCACGCTTTTTCAGATTGTCTTTGAGCAGATTGATTTCTTCAACCAGTGCATCCAGCTCGTTCCAGCGCGCTTCGAGCCCGGCATCCCGTATATTCCTCTTGAACGCGGCCTGTCTTTCCCTGTTGGTTGCAACCATGGAATCGACCCCTCGATCGCTGTTACTGGTGATCCTCGACTACTCCGCGCCAGCGTAGGAAAGGGCTTTCTCCCCTTGTAGCGACGCAATCAGCGGGCAAGACACGTTCCCCTTCCGCGCGTGGCAGGCGCACACAAGCTCGGACAGCACAGACTCCATGCTTGCCAGATCAGCCAACTTCTCTCGCACGTCTTTGAGCTTGTGCTCGGCTAAGTGGCTGGCTTCCTCGCAGTGGGTGCCGTCCTCCAGCCGCAGCAACTCTCCGATTTCGTCCAGGCTGAAACCCAACCGTTGGGCCGATTTCACGAACCGCACGCGCGTCACATCCGCCTCACCATATCGGCGAATACTGCCGTAGGGCTTGTCCGGCTCCGGCAGCAAGCCCTTGCGCTGATAGAAGCGGATGGTTTCCACATTGACCCCGGCCGCCTTGGCGAAGGCGCCGATGGTCAGATTTTCCAGATTGATCCCCATACCGCTTGACTCCGTACATGACTACGGAAGTAACGTTACGCTATTCATCCAAGATCCGGAAGGGAGAAAACATGTTGCAAGAGAAAGCCGGGCGCTTGCCACTCATCGGCGGCGTCATCGCCGCTATCGCCGCTTCACTGTGTTGTATCGGCCCGCTGGTGCTGGTCATGCTCGGCGTCGGCGGCGTCTGGGTAGCCAATCTCGCCGTGCTGGAGCAGTTTCGACCCTACTTCCTAGGGGCCGCCATCATTGCTTTGTTCTTCGCCTGGAAAAAAATCTACCGCGCTCCAGCGGCGGCCTGCACGCCAGGTTCGCTGTGCGCCATGCCCCAGACCAACCGCATCTATAAGGTTCTGTTTTGGATGGTGGCCGTGCTTGTCGTTCTCGCCCTGATCTTTCCCTACCTCGCCCCGCTGTTTTACTAAAGGAGTCTCGTCATGGAAACGCTCGTTTCGGCGCAAGCCAAAAAACTGATTCTCGCCTCAATCCTCGCTTTCGCTTTCGCCGATGCCGCATTCGCCGCCGTGCGCACCGTCACGCTGTCCGTGCCCGGCATGTACTGCGCAGTCTGCCCGATCACCGTGAAGAAGGCGCTGGTCAAGGTGCCGGGTGTGTCGAAGGCGGTCGTTTCCTTCGAGAAAAAAGAAGCCGTCGTGACCTTCGACGATGCCAAAACCAGCGTCAAGGCGCTGGAAGACGCCACCTTCGAGGCGGGCTATGAATCCACCGTGAAAGGTGAAAAAACCAAATGAGCGAGCAGATCCTCCACCTAACGGGCATGACCTGCGACCATTGCGCCGCACGCCAAGGGCTACGGCGCGGAAGTGGCGGGCGGCACCGTGCCCAAGACCGAAGCCAAACTCAGCGTCGCCATCATCGGCACCGGCTCGGGCGCCTTCGCCGCTGCCATCCGCGCGGTGGAGCCAGGCGCTGACGTAACCGTGATCGAAGCAGGCGTCGTCGGCGGCACCTGCGTCAACGTCGGCTGCGTGCCGTCGAAGATTTTGATTCGCGCCGCCCACGTGGCGCACCTGCAAGCCCAGCACCCGTTTCCCGGTCTGGCCAAGCATGCGCCCGTGCTGGATCGCAAAGCACTGGTCGCACAACAACAGGCGCGCGTGGAAGAACTGCGCCACGCCAAATACGAAAGCATTCTGGAAACCAATTCCGGCATCAAGCTGCTGCACGGCTTCGCCCGCTTCGAGGATACTAGGACCCTGGTCGTGCGCCAGGCGGACGGGATCGAAAAGCGCCTCACGCCCGACCGCATCCTAATCGCCACCGGCCGCTCGCCGCAAATTCCGGACGTACCTGGACTCGCTGGTACGCCGTACTGGACATCCACCGAGGCATTGATCGCCGAGGAGTCGCCGGCCCACCTGATCGTCTACGGCGGCTCGGTGGTCGCGCTGGAAATCGCGCAGGCGTATCTGCGCTTGGGCAGTCGGGTCACCCTCGTTGCACGCGGCACGCTGTTGTCGAAGGAAGACCCGGCCATTGGCGAGGGGCTCAAAGCGGCGCTCATAGAAGAAGGCATGCGGGTTCTCACGGACACCACTGTTACCGCCGTGCGCTTCGACGGCAAGGCGTTTGAACTGGAAACCAGTACAGGGCTCATCAGTGGCGACAAGCTGCTTGTCGCCACCGGGCGCAAGCCCAACACGGCGGGACTCGGCCTCGACCGCGCCGGCGTGGCACTGGACGCCAGCGGTGCCATCGTCGTGGACGATCACCTGCGCACCTCGGTGCAGCACATCTTCGCGGCCGGCGACTGCACCAATGCGCCGCAGTTCGTGTACGTGGCGGCAGCGGCCGGCACCCGCGCGGCGATCAACATAACCGGCGGCGATGTGGCACTGGATCTCTCCGTCGTGCCTGCGGTGGTATTCACCGATCCGCAAGTGGCCACGGTGGGCCTCACGGAAGCGCAGGCTAGGAAACTCGGCAGGGAGACCGACAGCCGCACGCTCACGCTCGACAACGTGCCGCGCGCACTGGCGAATTTCGACACGCGCGGCTTCATCAAACTGGTGGCGGACAAAAATACCGGACACCTGCTGGGTGCACAGGTGTTGGCGGGAGAAGGCGGCGAGATCATCCAGACTGCCGCGCTGGCTATTCGCAACCGTATGACGGTCACCGATCTGGCCGGGCAACTGTTCCCTTACCTCACCATGGTGGAGGGGCTGAAGCTCTGCGCCCAGACCTTCACCAAGGACGTGAAGCAGTTGTCCTGCTGCGCTGGGTGACGCGCTCTGGCGCTCAGGGACGCCAGTAGCGGTAATTTTCCATCTGCAGGCGAATCACCTCCGGCGCGCCGGCGGGGATGAACTCGACCTCCAGCGGGAAATCGGCATCGGTGTACCCGTGCCCGCGCATGCTGATGCGGCAGGCCTTGAACCGCACGCCTTCCCGCACCAGCGCGGCGATCAGCGTCACAGTATCGTTGTTGTCGGCCAGCAGCGAGGCAATGCCGCCCTCGTAGGCCACCACCTCGATGCTCACCTTGTGCGGACCGATATCCTCCAGCACCTTGGCGATTTGCATGAATGCGCGCCGCTGCGCATAGGAATCCCCGACCGTCATTTGCATGACGAACGGAATCGGCTTCGGCTCGGCCGCCTGGGCATCGATGCCGAACAATCCAGACAAAAAGCAGGACATCAGCCACGCACGCAATGCAAACCTCATGAAGCCTCCTACGCGGCAAGACTGGGAATGAAAAAGAAATAGGCATTCAGCATGTAAAGCCCGGATAGGATCAGGAGCAGCGCGCCGATAACCTCGAAGATTTTCTGCGCATGCCGCAGCGGCTTCAGGCTTTCCAGCCAGCCCACCGCCCACGCGCCCAGGATGATCGGCACCGCGCGCCCAAGGGCGAACGCCAGCAGCAGCGTGGCGCCGAACAGCGGCGAGCCGATGCCGGTGGCCACGCCCAGCAGGATCACCAGGGCGGGCGCGCAGAATGGACATATCGCCACTGAAAACGGAATGCCCAGAACGAACGCGCCCCAGCCGTTCTCGGCGCGCCTGGCGCGAAACCGGATGACGGGAAGCGGCAGCCTGATCCACCCCGGCCACATCAGGCCCAGCAGGATCAGGAGCGGCCCCAGCAGCAGCCCCCATTCCCGGCCCAGGAGTTTTTGCACCCACATCCCGCCCAGGCCGGCCACCGCACCCAGGAACACATGCGTCAGGACCATGCCCGCGATGAACATGGCGCCGAAGCGCACGGCACGCTTCGTCTCATGGGCCTTGGTCACATAGGCGAGCGAAACCGGAATGGCGGCCAGCGCCACCGGGTTGAAACTAAAGATAAAGCCTGCGGCAAAACCGACCCCCAGCGATGCGAGGCTTGCCTGCTCCAGTGTCGTTTGCAATGCGGTCATGTCCATGTTTCAGATGCCTGTCTGCCAGATCAGAAAAGCGCCGCCCCACAGCAACAGGGCCGTCACGTAGGGGCTCGCGCCGGCGGCCTTGCCCAGGAATGCCAGATGCGCCGCATTCAAGCCATGCAGGCTGTCCCATACCGTGGGCAGCGAAAACATCCCGGCGAAGGCCAGCCCCGCCCCGAGCGCGAGGTCGATGCGCTGGCTCAGAGCGGCGATGACGCCGACCACGGCTACCAGCGGCAGGGTGCAGGCGGGCAGCGTCAGGCCCAGCCTGAGCGCCTGCGGCAGGCGGCGCCCGCCCGGGATCAGGCGAAAGAATTCGAGATGGGGAACCGGCAGATAAACCCGGCGGGTCACCAGATAGACCGCGCCGATGATGCCGAGCATAAGCGCCGCCTGTGGCGCGGAGAGCCCGTCGAGACCGATGGCGGCAGCGGCGCCGAAGAGGCCTGCCAGCAAGGCGCTTCGCGAAAGGACCAGTTGGGCGAGCGCCGCGCGACGCTGGCGCGCCACGTCATGGCTGCTGCGGGCGGCGAACAGGGTATGCGTGGCGATGGTGCAGGGTTCGAAAAAGGCCAGCAGACCCAGCCCCGCCGCCGTCACGAGCAACAAGGTGCTCATGCTGCATGTCCCTGTTGGAGCCGCTTTTCGAGTTCCGCCCGCAGTTTGCCGGCACTGGGCAGCGACGCAAACACGAGTTTTCCGTCGATGGCGATGGATGGCGACACCATTACGCCGAGGTCCACGGCGTAATCCATTTCCTCCAGGATGTTCACGTCGCGCCACTGCACCTTGTCCGCGCCCAACTCTTCCGCGACCGCCTTGAGCATGGTCCTGGCCTGGCCGCATTTGCCGCAGCCCGGCGAGGAAAACACTTCGATCTTGATCATCGTTTTTCTCCTTTGCCTTGTTTGGCCATGCTGTTTTCCAGTGCCGCGAGGATGGGGCACTCGTCCAGCGGACGGGTCTCGTCATCGCAGATGGCGATCAGCCCGGAAAGCGCGCCGGACATGGCCTGCAGCGCGCGGATCTTGTGTTCCAGTTGCAGTTTCTTGGCGATGGCCACGCTCTTGACGTCCTTGCAGCAGGCCGCGTCGCTGTTTTTCAGGGTCAGCAGTTCCCGGATTTCCGACAGGCTGAAGCCGCACTGCTGCGCCTGCCTGATGAAACGCAGGCGCCGCACGGCATCCTCGTCATAGAGACGATAGCCGGCCCCGGTCTTGGTGGCAGGCGCGAGCAGACCCTCCTTCTCGTAATAACGAACCGTGTCGGCCGTGACGTCGGTTTCGCGTGCGAGTTTTCCGATGGTGCGCATGACTGACTCCTTCATTGACCGGTAGTCTAAACCTTGGAGTCGGGACCATGGTCAAGAGGAATTGTTACAGCGATCTGGAGGCAGAGCGCGTGGGTGCTTGGTTGTCGAATGGCTGCTTGCGCCAACTGGTGTGCAGCGCCTTCTGCTTGATTCCGGGCAGGCTCCGGCTTGCTTGACCGGATCGCACACGCTACAGTCAAACCATACGCTTGTGAGCCTCAGGAGCTGCTTCTCGATGCCGTGCGCACTCAGCGCCCGACAACAGCCCTTTGATTTCGATCGTCACGTTTTCATGAAGTGACCTTCGTGCGTGGCTAGCCTTTTCCGAACCTAATGCGTGCTTCAATCTGTACGGCGGCCGTCTGCAACAAGTCATATGTGATGACGACGGCGTCTCCAGCAACCGCTATATGCTTGATGCTCAAAAATCAACCCTCCCCGCTCTCGCCGCTCAATACAAAATCGGTGCTGCCGATTGCCATCGCACAATGATGGATTGCCATTTATGAGCGGCCTTCTGCATGGGCCGCGGCGGGCATCCCGCCCCGCCCCAACAGCTTGGCATTGATCGCCACGATCACGGTGCTCGCCGACATCAGCACGGCCCCCACTGCCGGGGTCAGCAGCAAACCCCAAGGGGCCGCCACGCCGGCCGCGAGTGGAATCGCAAAGGCGTTGTAGCCGGTGGCCCAGATCAGGTTCTGGACCATCTTGCCGTAGGTCTTGCGCGACAGCCCCAGTATTGCCGCCACGTCTTCCGGGTTGTTGCTCACCAGCACGATGTCGGCGGCTTCGATCGCGACGTCGGTCCCGGCGCCGATGGCCACGCCCAGGTCGGACTCCACCAGTGCCGGCGCATCGTTCACGCCGTCTCCGACCATCGCCACGGTGAGGCCGCGGGCCTTCACTTCGCGGATCTTCTCCGCCTTTTGCTCCGGCAGCACTTCGGCGAAGAAATCGTCCAGATCCAGTTGCCTTGAAACCGTTTGCGCCACCGCTTGCGAGTCGCCGGTGAGCATCATGCACTGGATGCCCATGGCCTTGAGCCGCGCGATGGCCGCTTTCGATTCCGGGCGCACCACGTCGGCCAGTCCGAACACGGCGGCAGCGCGGCCGTCCACCAGCAGGAAGATGGTGGTCTTGCCTTCGGCGGCGAGCGCTTCGAGTTTGGGGTGCTGGACCTGGATGCCCTGTTCCCGTAGATAGCCCGGGCTCACCATTTTTATTTCCCGGCCTTCGACCACGGCCTGCGCGCCACGGCCGGTCAGGTTCTTGAAGTCGCTGGCCTGCGGCCATTCCAGCTGGCGTTCCTTGGCCGTGCGCACGATGCCGGCGGCGATGGGATGCTCCGACTGGCTCTCCAGCGCAGCGGCCAGGCGCAGGCAGGCGGTCTCGTCCAGCTCGCCCAGCGGCACGATGTCGCTGACGCCGAAGCGGCCTTCGGTCAGGGTGCCGGTCTTGTCGAACACCACGGCCCCCAGGTTGCGCGCCCGCTCGAATGCCGCGCGGTCGCGGATGAGCAGGCCATGCGAGGCGGACATGCTGGTGCTCACCGCAACGACCAGCGGCACGGCGAGGCCGAGGGCATGGGGACAGGCAATCACCATCACGGTGACGGCGCGCTCCATGGCGAAGGCGAAATCGCGTCCCAGTGTCAGCCACACGAACAGGGTGGCGAAGCCGCCGCCGAGCGCAATGGCGGTCAGCCACACGGCCGCCCGGTTGGCCAGGTCCTGGCTGCGCGAGCGCGATTCCTGGGCTTTTCGCACCAT
>NCCT01000017.1 GCA_002279795.1 Hydrogenophilales bacterium 12-61-10 | reverse complement strand
CGTCGAAGCGTCAAACATCCGCCGGTCAAACCGGCTGCAGGGGGATGACAGGGTAGAATCCCGCCTTCGCATCCCTTTATCTCACTGCGCCCGCGCAGTCGACCTGCATGATCATCCTTAAAAACCTCTGCCTGCGGCGTAGCGCCAAGGTCCTGTTCGACAACGCCACTGCCTCGATCAATCCGGGCGAAAAGGTCGGCCTGGTCGGGCGCAACGGCGCCGGCAAGTCCAGCCTGTTCGCGCTGCTGAACGGCACCCTGCACGAAGACAGGGGCGATTTTTCCGTGCCCTCTCAATGGCGCCGCGCGCAGGTGGCGCAGGACATGCCGGAGACCGACGAATCCGCGACAGATTTCGTCATCGCCGGCGACACCCAGCTGGTCGCCGCCCAGGCAGAAGTGGCCGCAGCCGAAGCCAGCGACGACGGCGAGCGCATGGGGCACGCCTACATGAACCTGTACGACGCCGGCGCGCATGACGCGCAATCGCGCGCGCAGGCCCTGATCCTGGGTCTGGGGTTTCAGGTGCGCGAACTCGACAACCCGGTGAACAGCTTTTCCGGCGGCTGGCGCATGCGCCTGCAACTCGCGCGCGCGCTGATGTGCCCGTCCGACCTGCTGCTGCTCGACGAACCCACCAACCACCTGGATCTGGACGCGCTAGTGTGGCTGGAAGCTTGGCTTAAAAAATATCCCGGCACCATGCTGGTGATCAGCCACGACCGCGAGTTTCTCGACGCCGTGACCAACGTCACCCTGCACATCGAAAACGGCCAGCTCACCCGCTACGGCGGCAACTACAGCACCTTCGAGGACATGCGCGCCGAGCAGATGCTGTTGCAGCAGGCGGCGTTTGCCAAACAGCAGGACAAAATCGCCCACCTGCAGGAATTCATCAACCGCTTCAAGGCCAAGGCCAGCAAGGCCAAGCAGGCGCAAAGCCGGGTCAAGGCGCTGGACCGCATGGAGCGCCTGGCGCCGATGCTGGCCAATGCCGACTTCACCTTCGAGTTCAAGGAACCGCAGAACCTGCCCAACCCGATGCTGACCATCGATGACGCCAGCTTTGGTTATCCGCCGCCAGCCGGCGCGCCCGCAGGCACGCCGTCGAGCGTGATCGTGCAGCACGTCAGCAAGTCGGTGTTTGCCGGCCAGCGCATCGGTATTCTGGGCGCCAACGGCCAGGGCAAATCGACGCTGGTGAAAACCGTGGCGCGCGAGCTGAAAGTGGTTTCCGGCGAAGTCGTCGAAGGCCGCGGCCTCAACATCGGCTACTTCGCGCAGCAGGAACTCGACGTGCTGCGCCCCGCCGACACCCCGCTGGAACACATGATCCGGCTGGCGCGCGATACCATCGCCAACGGCGGCGCCGGCCAGTTCAGCAGCCGCGAGCAGGACCTGCGTACCTTTCTCGGCACCTTCAATTTCAACGGTGACATGGTCAAGCAGGCCGTCGGCACCATGAGCGGCGGCGAAAAAGCCCGCCTCGTGCTGTGCATGATCGTGTGGCAGCGGCCGAATTTATTGCTGCTGGACGAGCCGACCAATCACCTCGATCTGGCCACCCGCGAAGCGCTGGCAATGGCGCTCAATGAATTCGAAGGTACCGTCATGCTGGTCAGCCACGACCGCGCCCTGTTGCGCTCCGTGTGCGACGAATTCTGGATGGTCAGCCGTGGCGGCGTCGAACCGTTCGACGGCGACCTCGACGACTACCAGCGCTATCTTCTGGACGAAGGCAACCGCCTGCGCGAAGAACTCAAGCAAAGCGGCGGCAAGGTCGCCGAACCCGTCGTTGTGGCGCCGCTGCCCGTCGCCGACAAGCGCAGCGCGCCGTCGGGCAAACTCAAGCCATTGAAACAATCATTGGAAAAGCTCGATAAAAGCCTGGCCGCGTTGAGCGCAGAAAAAGCGGCGCTCGAAGCGCGACTGGCCGGGATGACGTCAGCCGAAGCAATTGCCGAAACCGGCAAGCAGATTCAGCATATCGGCGATGAGCTCGCGCGTGAGGAAGAAAAGTGGATGGAGTTGTCGGGGGATATTGAGGCGCTGGAGGCAGCGGGGGCTTGAGGTTCTGCTACGGACCGTTGGCCGGGCTACCCCCGGCCTACAGGCAGTAGCCCCGAGTCGCTCCCAACTATTGCCAACCCCGAACCCCTTCAACCATCGCACGCTTGAGCTTTGACGTTGGGCCTGCAATAAATTAACCATACATTTATATGGCTAACTTTCCGTTGCCGTGCTAGCGTAGATACATGAGCAAAGCCCGGTTCGAGTGGGACGAAAACAAGGATGTCGAAAACCGGGAGAAACACGGGGTGGCTTTCTCACTGGCGCAATACGCGTTCGCCGACCCGCACCGCGTAATCGCCGAAGACCTCGCGCACAGCGAAGGCGAGCAACGTTACTTCTGTTTCGGCAAGGTCGAGGGCGGCATCCTCACTGTTCGCTTTACCTATCGTAGTGGGGTGATACGAATTTTTGGCGCCGGTTACTGGCGGAAAGGCAAGGCAATCTATGAGCACAACAATTAATTACACCGACGAGCCTGTTGAGGCCAAGGTCATTCTTGATTTTCTTCCGCCGCCCGAGGAGCTTGCGTTCCGCGAGGAAGGGGTCAAGGTCACCATTGCGCTGAGCAAGAAGAGTGTCGAGTTTTTCAAGTCCGAAGCATCCAAACATCACACGCAGTATCAGCGCATGATTCGGAAACTCATCGATACTTACGTTGATGCCCATGCAGAGCCGGGAACGCCTCGCGCAAAACCGGCTACGCGCAAGCGCGCGTAAGGTGTACTCGGTACCTTCGTTATTGCGCAGGATGTTTCCCGGCTACCTTAGAAACACTCCTCAAGCACGCTAAAATGCCGCTTTCCCGCAAAGCCGCTCAACTGCCGTGAAACCCACCTTCCAGGACATCATCCTTACCCTGCAACGCTACTGGGGCGAGCGCGGTTGCGCGCTGTTGCAGCCCTACGACATGGAAGTCGGCGCCGGCACCTCGCACACTGCCACCTTTCTGCGTGCGCTTGGCCCCGAACCGTGGAAGGCCGCCTACGTGCAGCCGAGCCGTCGCCCCAAGGATGGCCGCTACGGCGACAACCCCAACCGGCTACAGCATTACTACCAGTTCCAGGTGGTGCTGAAACCGGCGCCGGCCGACATTCTGGAGTTGTATCTCGGTTCGCTTGAAGCGTTGGGATTCGACCTGAAAAAGAACGACGTGCGCTTCGTCGAGGACGACTGGGAGAACCCCACGCTCGGCGCCTGGGGCTTGGGCTGGGAGGTGTGGCTGAACGGCATGGAGGTGACGCAGTTCACGTACTTCCAGCAGGTCGGCGGCATCGATGTGAAGCCGATCACCGGTGAAATCACCTACGGTCTGGAGCGTCTGGCGATGTATCTGCAGGGCGTCGAGAGCGTGTACGACCTGGTGTGGACGGACGGGCTGACCTATCGCGACGTGTATCACCAGAACGAGGTCGAGCAATCGACCTACAACTTCGAACACAGCGATGTCGATTTCCTGTTGACGGCGTTCAGCGCGCACGAGAAAAAGGCGCAGGAGCTGATTGCGGTGCACCTTGCGCTGCCGGCCTATGAGCAGGTCTTGAAAGCGGCGCACACCTTCAATCTGCTCGACGCGCGTGGCGCGATTTCGGTGACCGAGCGCGCGGCCTACATCGGGCGCATTCGCAATCTGGCGCGAGCGGTGGCCAAGGCTTACCTCGATTCGCGCGCGCGGCTGGGCTTTCCAATGGCCCCCAAAGCCTGGGCGGATGAAGTGCTGGCGCAGATTGAAAAGAAGGCAGCAGCATGAGTACACAAAACTTGCTGGTTGAACTGTTCGTAGAAGAACTGCCGCCCAAAGTGCTGAAGAAACTGGGCGAGGCGTTTGCGGCAGAGCTGACCGAAAGCCTGGTGGCGCAAGGGCTGGCTGAAGCGAGTGCGGCGGTCAGCAACTTTGCTTCGCCGCGTCGTCTCGGCGCGCATATTGAAAATGTGCTGGCGTGTGCTGCGGAAAAATCCGTGTCGAACAAGTTGATGCCGGTTGCGGTCGGCCTTGATGTTGCTGGCAACGCGACACCCGCGCTGTTGAAGCGCCTGGCGGCCCTGGGCGCGGATGCCAGTGCCGTCAGTCAGCTGCGGCGTGCAGCGGACGGCAAGAACGAAGCGCTGTTTTACGACAGCGTCGCGGCGGGTGTGCCGCTGGCCGAAGGCTTGCAGCGCGCGCTGGAGGCCGCGATGGCGAAACTGCCGATCCCGAAGGTGATGGCGTATCCGCTGGCCGATGGCTGGACCACAGTCAACTTCGTGCGCCCGGTGCATGGTTTGGTCGCGTTGCACGGCGCGGACATCGTGCCGGTGTCGGTGCTCGGCTTGAATGCTGGGCGCGAGACGCAGGGTCACCGTTTCGAAGCGCGGGTGAGCCCGGTGGTCGTGACGTCTGCCGACAGCTACGCCGCGCAAATGAAAGACGAGGGGGCCGTCATTGCCAGCTTCGCCGAGCGCCGCGCCGACATCGTGCGCCAGTTGCGGGCCGCGGCCGCGCCGCTGGGCTTCACGCCGGTGGACGACGACGCGCTGCTGGACGAAGTCGCAGCGCTGGTCGAGCGCCCCAATGTGCTGCTTGGCACGTTCGATGCCGCGTTCCTTGAGGTGCCGCCCGAATGCCTGATTTTGACGATGAAGGCGAACCAGAAATACTTTCCGCTGCTGGATGCCAGCGGCAAGCTCACCAACCTGTTTCTGATCGTCTCCAACATCTCGCCCGCCGATGCGTCGGCGGTGATTCAGGGCAACGAGCGCGTGGTGCGCCCGCGCCTGGCCGACGCCAAGTTCTTCTTCGACCAGGATCGCAAGAAGGCGCTCGATTCGCGCGTGCTGGGGCTGGCCAAGGTGGTTTATCACAACAAACTCGGCACTCAGGGCGAGCGCGTGACGCGGGTGCAGGCGATTGCACGTGCCATCGGCCAGCAGATCGGCGGCGAAGCGCTGGCGCTGCAGGCCGATCAGGCCGCGCTCTTGGCCAAGGCCGACCTGCTGACCGACATGGTGGGCGAATTCCCTGAGCTACAGGGCATCATGGGGCGCTACTACGCGCAGCACGATGGCCTCGCGGACGACATCGCGTTTGCGATCGAAGACCACTACAAGCCGCGTTTTGCCGGCGACGCATTGCCACGCAATGACGTCGGCGTGTGCGTGGCGCTGGCCGACAAGCTCGAAACCCTGGTGGGGATGTTCGGCATCGGCAATATGCCAACAGGTGAAAAAGATCCTTTTGCTCTGCGTAGACACGCGCTAGGTGTGGCCCGCATGATTGTCGACAGGGAATTGCCGTTGACTGTCCACGACCTTATTCATATCTCCTATCAAACGTTTGACGGTAAAACGTTAGCGCCGCTTTCGGAGATACAGCCCTTCCTTGAATTATTCTGCCAAGAACGTCTGGTTCGGTATCTTGAAATTGAGGGATATGAGCAGAGGTTTATTGCGGCCACGCTCTCTGTGCAAGGAATGCCGCATTGGACGGCGATACGTGAGCGCTTGATTGCTGTACAAGCCTTTGTGGCATTGCCTGAATCGGACAGCCTCGCCGCCGCTAACAAACGCGTCGGCAACATCCTGAAGAAGGGCGAATGGGAGGTGGGTAGGGTTGCGGACCCAGCCCGTTTCGTCGAGGCTGCGGAATCGGAACTGTTCGCCGCACTGGGCGCCATCGCGCCGCAGGCAGATGCGGCCTTTGCCGCTGGCGACTACACCGCCTCGCTGCAGGCGCTGGCCGCGCTGAAAACACCGGTCGACGCCTTTTTCGATCACGTGATGGTCAACGCCGACGATCCCGCACTCAAGGCCAACCGGCTGGCGCTGTTGAACCAGCTGCATCAGACCATGAACCGGGTGGCTGACATCTCCCGTCTGGCCGCCTAGACTCAGACCATGAAACTGATCATTCTCGACCGCGACGGCGTCATCAATGTCCACTCCAGCCAGTTCATCAAGTCACCCGATGAATGGAAACCCATTCCCGGCAGCCTGGAAGCGATTGCGCGGCTGACGCGCGAAGGCTGGCGCGTGGTGGTGGCGACCAATCAGTCCGGCCTCGCGCGCGGGTTGTTCGAGATGACCACGCTCAACGCCATCCACGCCAAGATGCACAAGTCGGTGATGCAGGCGGGCGGGCGCATCGAGGCGGTTTTTTTCTGCCCGCATTCGGCCGAAATGGACTGCGACTGCCGCAAGCCCCGGGCGGGCCTGTTCAACGAGATTGCCGCGCGTTACGGCAAGGAGCTGGTTGGCGTGCCGGTCGTGGGCGATTCGCTGCGCGACCTGCAGGTGGCGGAAAGCGTCGATGCCTGGCCCTTGCTGGTCAAAACCGGCAAGGGCAAAAAGACGCTGGCAGCCGGTGGCTTGCCCAAGAATACGACCGTGTTTGACGACCTGAACGAGGCCGTCGATCAATTACTTTCTTTGGCGACATGAACCTCATCCGCTCGTTGGTTTTTGCATTGCTGCAAACGCTTTTGACCGTGCTGTTCAGCGTGGTCGCCCTGTTCAGCTTTCCGTTTTCGGCGCACGTCCGCTACCGCCTGATTACCGGCTACAACCATCTGGTGATCTGGCTGGCCAGCGGGGTGCTGGGTATCCGCTACGTGGTGGAAGGGCGCGAAAACCTGCCGTCGCAGCCTGCGATCATTCTCGCCAAGCATCAGTCGGCTTGGGAAACCGTGGCCTTCCTGTTCCTGTTTCCGCCGGTCTCGCCGGTGATCAAGCAGGAACTGCTGAACGTGCCGTTTTTCGGCTGGGCGTTTCGCTTGCTCTCCCCCATTGCCATCGACCGCAGTTCGGGGCGCGAGGCGCTGAAGCAGATCGTGAAGAAGGGCGGCGACAAACTGGCGCAAGGCTTTTGGGTGCTGGTGTTTCCCGAAGGCACGCGCGTCGCGCCCGGCGAAAAAGGCAAGTACGGCATCGGCGGCAGCTGGCTGGCAGCGGAAACCGGCGCCCCCATCGTGCCGGTGGCGCACAACGCCGGCGAAGTGTGGCCGAAGAACGCATTCGTCAAATGCCCCGGTACCATTACCGTGCGCATCGGCCCGGTGATCGACAGCACGGGAAAAAGCGCGGCCGAGCTCACGCGTGCGGTCGAAGCCTGGATCGAAACCGAAATGACGAGGCTGCCCCCTGCTGCCGCACGCCAATAGCGGTGTGCTGCAAATTGGCGCTGCGGCCGTGCCGTACCGGCTGCGGCGTTCGTCGCGCCGCCGCACGCTGGGGCTGACCGTCACCGCACATGAAGTCCGCATCCATGCGCCCAGCTGGACCCCGCGCGCTGAAATCGAATCCTATGTGGCGCATCAGCATGACTGGCTGCATCGCGCCTGGGCGCAGATGCAGTCGCGACTGCCGCAGCCTGCCGCAGCGACCCTTGCCGAGGTGGGCTTGCTCGGACGGGTTCTTGCCCTCGATATCCAGCCCGCCCTGTTCGATGACGTGCGCCGCTGCGGCAACATCCTGCGTGTTCAGGCGTCGTCAGGCACCGATCCGCATACCTTGGTTCGCGACTGGCTCCAGGCTCGCGCCGCCCGCCTGCTGGCCTGGCGCCTCAAGCGCCTCGCCCGCAAACTGGGGCGTGTCCCCAGCCGTTTTGCGCTGTCCAACGCGCAAACCCAATGGGGCAGCTGCACCCGGGGCGGCCATGTGCGACTGAACTGGCGGCTGGTGCAGGCGCCGCTGGCCATCATCGACTACGTCGCCGCGCACGAACTGGCGCACCTGGTTCACCTCGACCATTCGCCGCGCTTCTGGGCGCAGGTTGCGGTGCTGTGTCCCGATGCGCTGACCAGGCGTGCCGAGTTGCGCAGAATGGGCGCCACGCTTTTTCGAATCTGACCAAGGGGCTTAAACGATGCGAATCCTCCACACCATGCTGCGCGTCGGCGACCTCGACCGCTCGATTGATTTCTACACCAGCGTGCTCGGCATGCAACTGTTGCGGCGCAAGGACTACCCCGGCGGCAAGTTCACGCTCGCCTTCGTCGGCTACGACACCGAGGACAAGGCCGCGGTGCTCGAACTCACCTACAACTGGGGCGTGGACAGCTACGAGCGCGGCACGGCTTACGGCCACATCGCCATCGAGGTCGACGATGCCTACGCCGCGTGCGACGCAGCGGCGGTCAAGGGCGGCAAGATCCTGCGCCCGGCCGGGCCGATGTCGCACGGCAGCACGGTGATTGCGTTTATCGAAGACCCGGATGGCTATCCGATCGAGTTCATCCAGAAGGGCACGGCTGGCTGGTCGCAGGCGCGTGCGTGAATACAGCTTTTATAAATATATAAGTACTTGCATTATTGATCGCCATGAAAGCGCTTAAATTCGTCGGCGGCAGTCTGGATGACCTGACGGATTTTCCGCTGGAAGCGCGGCGTGCTTCAGGTTTCGAGTTATGGCAGAGTCCGTCCGACTTCAAAGCCATGCCTGCCGTCGGCTCGGGTGCTTTTGAAATCCGGGTGCATGTCCTGGGTGAGTGGCGCGTGATCTATGTGGCAAAGTTCGAGGACGCTGTGTACGTCTAGCACGCATTCCGCAAAAAAACGCAGAAAACCTGCAAGGAAGACATCGAGCTGGCCGCGCGCCGCTACAAGCTGATAGGAGACTGAATCATGAAAGAAAAAATCACCCAATCCAGCGGCAACGTATTCACCGATCTGGGTTTCCCCCCTGAAGAAGCTGCCATCCTGGCAATGCGTGCGGACTTGATGGCGCAATTGCGCCTGGTTGTCGAGAAGCGTAACTGGACGCAGGTTGAAGCCGCCAAAGTGCTGGGCGTTAGCCAATCGCGCGTATCCGACCTGATGCGCGGCAAATAGGACAAGTTCAGCTTGGATATGCTGGTGACGCTGGCTACCCGTGCGGGGTTGCATTGCGAGTTGAGGCTGGCGGCTTGAGCATAGTGCACATTGCCGGAATTTAATTCGATCCTGGAACCTTTGATTAAACTGGCGGCGCGAGCACAGTGACATAGCCGTAATTTATCTGTGGAGCACTTCATGAGATATCGCGTTTTACATGGCTTCTGGATGCTGTGTTCGGTTTTGCTGGCGGGTTGCGCGGCGATCGAGCGTGCGCCGCTAACACCCACGCAACTGCAACAGGACGCTCTGCAATCCCGCGAAACATACCAGCGCACCCAGGCCGACTTGATGGCGAGCCTGGTCAAGCGTGTTCAGTTACGCGGCGACCACACGCTGGATATTTTGCTGCTCTCTGGCGGCGGGCAGAATGGGGCGTATGGCATCGGTTTTCTGCGCGGCTGGCGGGCGCGTCAGGATGCGCCCATGCCTGCCTTCGACCTGGTGACCGGCATCAGCACCGGCGCGCTGCAAGCACCCTTTGCGTTATTGGGCACCGAGACTGCGCTGGACGACGCCGGGGCGCTGTATCGGGACGCCGTCGACCATTTTCTGCCGGGTTTCGACTGGCTGTTTTGGCTCAACCGCACCGGCGGCATTCTCGATACCGAAACCTATAACCGCACCATCGCCGACGTCATAAACCCAGCGATGATCGCCGCGCTCAAGGCTGAATTCGCCCAAGGACGTGGGTTGGCCATCGGTACGACAGATTTTGATATGGGCATCGGCCGCATTTGGAACATGGCCGACGTACTCAATGCTGAAGCTGGCAGCCAGCGCGCCCGTTCAGTATTGATTGCTTCCTCTGCCATCCCGGGCATTTTCCCGCCGGTGTTGATCGACGGCCATGTGCATGCCGACGGAGGCGTGGTGTCGAATGTGCTGATCGAGCCGGATCGTCTTGGCTATCAATTGCTGGCAAAGGGTTTGCGCGCGGCGGGTATCGAGCAGCCAGTCACGGTACGGTTGTGGGTCATCATGAATCAGTGGAATTTCCCGAAACCCGTTTCAAGCAATCCGGCCAGCGTGTCTGAAATGTCGCGCCGTTCCAGCCTGCTGCTGTTCTGGACGCAGCAGCCGCAAATCCTGCAACATCTGCAAGACCAGGCACGCGCGGTCAATGCCGAATTTCCCGGCCTGCGCGTCGAAGTGCACGCTACCGCCATCCCCAGCGAGCTGGCCAACGAACCGGGTGCTGACAAGCTGTTCGACAAGGGGTGGATGGATCGCATGCAAACCTTGGGCTATAACCGCGCGCAGAGTACCCGGCAGTGGGACGAATTTGCACCGGTGTATGCGCGCCCGGCAGCCATCCAGTCACCGACTATCCAGGATATGGGCTTGCAAAATACCGACTGGAAATTGCTGTCGATAGACGGTCAGCCAGCGCGTGTGCAGGACAATGTCAGAGAACCGCATCTGGTTTTTCATGCAGGCGGCAAGCTGACCGGGTCGGATGGCTGCAACCGCTTGATGGGTGGCTACACCACACACAACGATCAGCTTGCGCTGACGCCATTGGCCACCACGCGCATGGCCTGTCCCGATCTAGGCGGCAGCGATGCGGCCTTGACCCGTGCCCTGGGCAGCGTCAACCGCTGGCAGATCAAGGACACAATTCTTGAGTTATTCCACGATCAGACTTTGCGTGTGCAGTTTCAGGCGACGGCGTTGAAATGAGCGCGGCTGAAAGACCTTTTGAAAGGAAAATCATGAAACATATCGCGCTGTTATTAGTAGGTCTGGTAGCACATGTCAGCTCCGCTTTCGCGCTCGACTGCGCCGCGCCGCTCACGCAAAAGGACATGAATGAATGCGCGTACGAGGGGTTTTTAGACGCCTCCAGGGACTATGCCAGCAGTTATAAAACCCTGGGCGACGGACTGTCCGCCGCACAAAAAAAGCAATTACTGCGCATGCAAAAATCCTGGATGGCCTACCGTACCCAAGCCTGCGGTTTCGAAAGCAGCGCCAGCCAGGGTGGCAGCGTGCAGGCAATGGTTAAATGGCAATGCATGGCGCGCATGACGAAACAGCGCGCCGGTGAGCTTGACATGCTATCCCGTTGCCCGGAGGGAGATGTCAGCTGTGTGCAGCCAACAGTCAAAGTATACAAAGCCAGCGGTTCTACCCAATGCAATCCGGGCAGCGGCACGCCCGTCAAAGTCATGCTGGACCAATTCGCGGCGGCCAATATCCCGGTACGGGCGATGGGCTGCGGCACGGATGTCGCTATGCGTACGACAGTTTGCGGCGCACCGGATGGCGCAATTCGTATCTTTGAAGTATCCGCCAGTGACCTCAACAAGGCAGCGGCACAGGGGTTTTTTCTGTTGGGCACATTGCCCGAAGCAAGGGAAATTCCTTGTCATTGATGCCGCGTTTATCGATCAGCTCTAAGCACAGCAACCCTAAGGGGGTCAGCTTCGCATTAATTTCAAAGCCGTCACCGCATCTCGGCTACGCCCACCTTGCAGGAAACCCCAAACATGGAACAACGCATCAGCCTGATCACTCTCGGCGTGCAGGACCTCGCCACCAGCACCGCGTTCTACGAAGCGCTCGGCTGGCAGCGTTCGATGCGGCAGGCTGAAGGCGTGTCGTTCTTCCAGTGCGGCGGTCTGGCGTTTGCGCTGTGGCCATGGGCGAATTTGGCGGCGGATGCGGGCATCTCGCCCGAGCGCAGCGGCGTGGGTGGCTTTGCACTGGCCTACAACACCCGCACGCGGGAGGAGGTCGATGCGGTGCTGGCGGAGGTGGCGGAGGTGGCGGTGCTGGGGGCGGTGATCGTCAAGCCGGCAACGGAGGTTTTCTGGGGCGGCTATTCGGGCTACTTCCGTGACCTCGACGGCCACCTGTGGGAGGTGGCGTGGAACCCGGGGTTCGCGCTCGACGCGGCAGGTGCGGTGACACTGCCGGAATAAACGCGCGGCTTCCGATTTCCGCCCTCCCGACTATCCAAGCAAAGCCTTCGTTGTTCGCTTGGGGTTTTGCCGACAGTCCAGCACCCGCCATATTTCGATGTCATCGCCATTTATTTGGTAATAAATCGCATAGGGAAAGCGTTTGGACAACGAACGAAGATAGCCGAAATGTCGGGCGTGAATTCCCGCGTGGAGTAATAAGGCTTCTATATCGGAGTACAGGGTGTCCAGGAAATACGAACCCAATCCGGCTTGCTGGTATTCGTAGAAATCTCGTCCTGCCTGGAGATCTCCTACGGCGAGGCTGAGGATGCGTATCTTCATGCAGCGCCTTGGCGTAGACGCTCCTTGGCCAACTCCCAATCTTGAAACGCGGCATTACCATTTGCGACTGCGTTTTCTGCCTCGTGCAGGGCATCCGCATGCCATGCGGGAGACGGGATGTCTTCCGGGTTGCGGGAAAGCTCATCCCATAACTGCTCGATGATTTGAAGCTTTTCGGCGCGAGAGAGATTTTCCGTGGCTATCAACATGGTCGCTTCCTTCGAGTGGTCTGCCTGACAAGGCATTGTATTCAGAACGGAAAGTATAGTTCACTCACCTTTGTGGGAGGTGACGATGCAGACTGAACAGGCCCTAACTGATCGCCTTGGTGATCAGCGACACCAGCGGTTCCGGCAGTTTGATGGCGCCGGACAGGGCGAAGGTCTGTGCGTATTTCGACATCTTGCCCCAGGTGCGGCGGATGATTTCCAGCCATTTTTCCTCGGTGTAGTCGGGCTTGCTCGCGGCAAAGGCCAGCAGGTAGTGCTCGATGAAAACGAGGTTGGCAATGTCTTCCAGCAGCTGCGTGTCGGGGTTGATCTTGATGCCGCGCTTGCCGACGGCTTTCTTGACGCGCTCGATCATCGCGTCGTCGTAGCCGGCCTGGCGCATCAGCTCGGCGGCGGTGTTGGCATGGAAGTTGTAGAGCCCGGTACGCCACGCGTGATAGCCGTCCTTGGTCATCGGGTAACTGTTGCGCGGCACGGTCCAGCGCCGGATGTGCTGGGCGCGTACCGCCAGTTGGGCCGCTTCGGAGGCGTCCGGCGCGAAGCGGCCGATCATGTCCGACATGCGCCGGCCGTACAGCAGCTCTTTCGGCTGGCCTTCGTCCTGGTTGGGGTCTTCGGCGTTGGCGGCGTCGAACAGGGCCAAGGCCTGATTGAAGCGGCTCTGATCAAAGCCTGCCACGTTCTCGATCATGTTCAACTTCCCACGTTCAGGTTTGAATGGCCGGGCTGTCCGCCAGATGTTGCGCGATGCGTTCGTAATCGGCCAGCGGCAGCGCTTCGGCGCGAAGCGTGGAATCGATCCCCAGCGCGGCAAATCCTTCCGGCTTCAGCAGGCTGCCCAGCGTGTTTTTCAGGGTTTTGCGGCGTTGCGAAAAGGCGGTCTGGACGATGCGCGCGAACAGGGCGTCGTCCAGCGCAACGATTTCGGCAGCGGTCTTGGGGATCAGCCGTACCACGGCCGAGTCGACGCGGGGGGGCGGGTTGAACGCAGTGGGCGGCACGTCGAGCAGCCATTCCAGATGAAAGCGCCGCTGCAGCATGATCGTCAGTCGCCCGTAGTCGTTGCTGCAGGGTTCGGCCACCATGCGCTCGACCACTTCCTTTTGCAGCATGAAGGTCATGTCGCGGATCTGCGCGGAAAACTCCATCAGATGAAACAGCAGCGGGGTGGAGATGTTGTAGGGCAGGTTGCCGATGATGCGCAGCCCGGTGCCGAGGCTGCCGAAATCGAATTTCAGGGCGTCGCAACTGTGCACGGTCAGCCGGTCAGCGGGCCAACTGCGTTGCAGCCGCGCGACGATGTCGCGGTCGAGTTCGACCGCATGCAGATGCGGCAGCCGTTCGAGCAGGGGCCGGGTCAGCGCGCCGAGGCCGGGGCCGATTTCGACCACGGTTTCACCCGGCTGCGGATGGATGGCGTTGACGATGGCGTGGATGATGCCGTCGTCGATGAGGAAATTCTGGCCGAAGCGTTTGCGCGGGGTGTGCATGTCAGGGGGAGCGGTGAGGGGTGAACGGTAAGCGGTGGGGAGGGTGGGGTTAACCGTTCACCGCTCCCCGTTCGCTGTTCACCATGCCGAGAGCCATTTCGATTGCCGCCACCAGACTGCCGACTTCCGCACGGCCGGTTCCGGCGAGGTCGAGCGCGGTGCCGTGGTCGACCGAGGTGCGGATGAAGGGCAGGCCCAGGGTGACGTTCACGCCTTCGCCGAAGCTTGCATATTTGAGCACCGGCAGGCCCTGGTCGTGGTACATCGCCAGCACGGCGTCGCACTGGGTGTGGCGGATGCGCGAGAACAGGGTGTCGGCGGGCAGCGGGCCGATGAGGTCGATGCCTTCGGTGCGCAGCCGTGCGAGCACCGGCTCGATGATGTCGATTTCCTCGCGGCCGAGATGGCCGGATTCGCCGGCGTGAGGGTTGAGCCCGGCGACGACGATGCGCGGAAAGGCGATGCCGAAACGCTTCTGCAGGTCGGTGTGGAGGATGCGGATGACGTCTGTCAGCAGTTTGGGCCTGATCGCGTTGGCCACGGCGCGCAGCGGCAGGTGGGTGGTGGCGAGCGCCACGCGCAGGCCGCCGCCGGCCAGCATCATCACCACGCGTGCGGTGCCGCTGTGGTCGGCCAGGTATTCGGTGTGGCCGGTGAAGGCGTAGCCCGCATCGTTGATGACGCCTTTGTGCACCGGCGCGGTGACGACGGCCTGATACGAGCCGTTCATGCAGCCGGCAATGGCGGCGTCGAGCAAGGCCAGCACATGGGCGCTGTTGTCCGGGTTGAGCGTGCCCGGCACGACTGCGCTGGCGACCGGGATGTGATGCACGTGCAGCGCGCCTTGCTGGTGGTCGGGAATGGCGTCGCCGGTGATGAAGTTGACATGGATGCCGAGTTGGCCGGCGCGGGCGCGCAGCACGTCGACATCGCCGATCACGGTCAGGCGGCAGGGCAGGTCCTGGTGCGACAGCGCGATACAGAGGTCGGGGCCGACACCGGCCGGCTCACCGGCGGTGAGGGCGATGACGGGCAACTGGGTGCTGGCAGGGTTCACGTCTGGCTCAGTCAATCGGGCGCAACTCGACGTAGGCCGAATCGCGAATCTGCCGCACCCAGTCCTGGAAGGCTTCTTCGGCCTTGCGCTCGCGGATGGCCTGGCGCGCCTGCAGTTTCTGGCGCTCCTGGGTGACGTCCTGGCTTCGGCGTTCCAGCACCTCGATCAGGTGCCAGCCAAACGGCGACTGCACCGGCTGGCTCAGTTCGCCGGGCTGCAGCGCGTTCATCGCCTTTTCGAATTCAGGCACGGTGTCGCCGGGGTTGATCCAGCCGAGATCGCCGCCCTTTGAGGCGCTGCCGTCGTCGGAATGCAGGCGCGCGAGCTCGTCGAATTTCACGCCGTTTTCGATGCGCTCCCTGAGCTGCAGCAGGCGGCTCTTGGCGTCGGACTCGGAGGTGAGCTCGTTGGTCTTGATGAGAATGTGGCGCGCATGCGTCTGCGTGACGTTGAGCACGGCGTCGAGCCCGCGCTTGTCGTTGAGCTTGAGGATGTGGAAGCCGTTGCTGCTTTTAAGCACCGGGCTGATCTGCCCGGGTTGCAGCGGCTTCAGCGCGTCGGCAAACAGCGCCGGCATGTTGCTGCTGGCGCGCCAGCCGAATGCGCCGCCCTGCATGGCATTGGGCGCGTCGGACGAGCTGGCCGACAGCTGGGCGAAATCGGCGCCCTTTTCAAGCTGGGCGCGGAGGTCGTCGGCGCGTGCGCGGCGCGCCTGGATTTGTTCGGGCGAGGCGTTTTCCGGCACGGTCAGCAGGATGTGGGCGAAGTTGTATTCGGTCTCCGCACCTTGTTGCGCCTTGGTTTGCAGATAGCCTTCGATTTCGGAATCGCTGACGGTGACGCGGTTGTCGACGTCGCGCTCACGGGCGCGGGTGATGAGGATTTCGTTGCGGATGGTGTTGCGCATGGTGTCGAGGCTCTGGCCCTCTTTGGCCAGCGCGGCCTCCAGGCCGGGCACGTCGATCTTGTTCTGCTCGGCAATCCGCTGGATGGCGCGCTCGACCTGCGCCGGGTCGACGCGCACGCCGGTGCTGCGGGCGTGCTGCTGCAGGGCGAGCTCGGTAATCATGCGTTCGAGCAGCTGCTTTTCAAGCACGTCGCGCGGCGGCAGCGGCGTGTTTTGCCGCGTCAGCGCGCGCTCGGTTTCCGCGTAACGCTTGGCCAGTTCCTGGCGGGTGATGACCTCGTCGTTGACGACAGCGACGATGTGGTTCAACGGCACCACGTCGGCACGCGCAGCCTGTGTCGACAACAGCAGCGACAGGGCGATCAGCAGGGCCAGCGCCCAGCTCGGGATGAGCCGGCCAGGGCGTGAAAAAGTCTTGGTTTGCATGGAGAGGGGGGGGCGCTCAAAGTTCATTGCTGGGCAGGTATCCGGGGACGCTCTGTTTCAATACGCTGACTGGATTGGAGCCGATGCTGCCCATTCCGTTCAGCTCAAGCTGGATAAAAAATGAATCGGTGGATTCGGTGTCTTTGGTGGCCAGACGCTGGAACGCGCCGCGCAGCAACCAGCAGCCGCCGTTGTATTCAAGCCCGGCCAGGCCTTCGACCAGCTTGTTGTCGCGGTAGGAATAGTTGTAGCGGAACATGCCGTACCAGCGGCGGGCCAGCGGCCATTGCGCTGACAGGTCGACCTGCTCGGTGCTCTGGTCGATGAAGTTGTAGCCGACGTTCAGTACGCGGCCCTGTCCGGGGCGGAAAGAGGTGCTGATGTTCTGCCGGACGGCTGTGCCATTTTGCGTATCGAACTGCCAGCCTCCGGCCACGCGCCAGGCTTGCGTGACCTGGCCGCTCACGGCGACCAGCACATCGGTCGAATTGCTGGTGCGCGCCGCCACGCCAGGCAGCGTCACCTGCTGCGAGCTGAAGTAGTAACGCTGGCCAAGGGTGATTTGCAGGCGCTCGAGTCCGCTGGCGGCTTCGGTGAAGCGGCTGGTGACGGCGACCGTCAGCTGGTTTGCGTCATTGACGCGGTCGCCGCCGATGAACTTGTTTTCGGTGAACATCTCGGCGTAGCCGAAATCGAGCTGGGCAGTGTCGAACACCGGAATGTTGCTCTGGTCGCGATAGGGCGCATACACGTAATACACGCGCGGTTCCAGCGTTTGCGCGTAGTCGGTGCCGGCAAAACGGAACGGGCGGTCGAATGCGACGCCGCTGTCGAGGCTGACGATCGGCACGTTGCGGCTGATCCGCTGCTCGGGCACGACTTGATTGTTGCTGTCGTCGAGCGCGTAGTAGCTTGTGTGCCAGCCGATTTGCGGCGTGATGTAGCCGAAGGAGTTGGTAAACCGCTTGCGCAGGGTGGGGTAGGCCAGCACCCGCGCGCCTTCGATCAGGCTGGCATGCGAAAACCGCGTGGCCTCGGCCTGCAGGTTGAATTCGAGGCCGGGGCCAAACGTGTCGGCCATGCCCAGCCGCGCCTGCGGCAACCGCGCATACGGCTCGACGATCCGGGTGGTCGAGGTCGAGTCCTGCAGGGTCTGGAACGACTGCGCGCGCAGCTCGGCGTTCCAGTTGCCGTGTTGCGTGCTGAGCCAGACTTCGCGATTGAGGTTGCTGACCGAGGTGATCGACACCAGGTTGGACAGGTCGCGAAAGTAATCGTCGTCCGACACCCGGTTGTACGACATGCCGGCCTGGGTGTGGGCGTTGATGCGATAGCTGTTGTTGAGCGCGGTGCTCCAGCGCGAGCGGTCGAGCGCGTTGTCGTTCGGCAGGTATTCCAGGCGGTTCACGCCGCTGAACTCGCTCAGCAGATAGCGGAACTCGCCTCCCAGTTGCACCCCGCGCTTGGACAGCAGGCGCGGATACAGCGTGGCGTCGTAGTTGGGCGCAAGGTTCAGGTAGTACGGCACCATGATGTCGATGCCGCTGCGCTCGGTGGTGCCGAACGTGGGCGCGAGAATGCCGGTTTTGCGCGCATCACTGAGCGGGAAGTCGAGCCACGGCGTGTACAGAATCGGCACACCCAGAAAATGCAGCGTGGTGTTGTATGCGGTGCCGACCTGGCGCGACTTGTCGATATCCAGCTCCCCCACCTTCAGGTACCAGTCGTCGTTGCCGAGCGGGCAGGTGGTGTAGGTGGCCTGGGTGAGCGTGGCATTGTTGACGTCGACAAACTGGATGTGTTCCGCCTGGCCGCGTCCCTGCTGCACCGGGAAGGAATAGACCGGCTGGGTCAGCTCGCCGCTGTAGTCGTTGAGGTTGAACTTCAACGTGTCGCCGCTCACCAGCAGCGTGGGCTGCTCCATCCGCACCTTGCCGCGCGCATCGACGAAACGCTGCGTGGTGTCGTACAGCAGCCAGTCGGCGAAGAAATTCTGTCCCGCCTGGCGGGCCTCGACGTTGCCCGATGCCACGACGACATTGGGCTGGGTCGACTCGATCTTGTCGGCCGTCAGGAACATCGGTCCGGCCTCGCCCGCCACTGCCGACCCTCTCAGCTCGACGTCTTTTTTCAGTACGAGACAGTCCGCCACCGCAGGCAACGCAGTGAACAGCAACGCAACACAAGTCAGGCCGGGCAGGGAAGACAACGAGGTAAAATCCGTGAGTGGGTTGATGTGAAAACAGCGTTAATTTGAAACCAGCATTATCGGGAGCCGTCACACCGTGGATCGTTTGCAAGCATTACAGCATTGGGCCGCCCAACAATTGGCGGCGGATGCCCTGGATATCGCCCCGGCATCGGCAGACGCCAGCTTTCGCCGCTATTTTCGTGTCGCCGCCAACCAGGGCGGCGTCAAAGGTCGCGATTATATCGTGATGGACGCCCCGCCGGCGCACGAAGACTGCCACCCGTTCATTGCCGTGGCAAAACTGTTCGGTGATGCCGGCGTCCATGTACCGCAGGTGCTGGCGGCCGACCTGGAGCAGGGTTTTTTGCTGCTGACCGATCTCGGTGACACCACGTATCTGTCGGCGCTCAACGAAGGTACGGCACGCGAACTGTACCTGGCCGCCAACGACGCGTTGATCCGCATCCAGCAAGCCAGCCGCCCCGGCGTGTTGCCGGAATACGACCGCGCCCTGCTTACCCGCGAGCTAATGCTGTTTCCCGAGTGGTATGTGACGAAGCATCTTGGCGTGACGCTGAGCGAGGAACAGAACGCCCACCTCCACACCGTGTTCGAGCGCCTGCTCGCCAACAACCTCGACCAGCCGCAGGTCTACGTGCACCGCGACTGGCACTCGCGCAACCTGATGGTCAGCGACCCCAACCCCGGCATCCTCGACTTCCAGGACGCCGTTTACGGCCCCATCACCTACGACCTCGCCTCGATCTACCGCGACGCCTATATCGAGTGGGACGAAGAGCATCAGCTCGACTGGGTGATCCGTTACTGGGAAAAGGCGCGTGCTGCCGGTTTGCCGGTGCGTGCGGACTTCGGCGATTTCTGGCGTGATTTCGAGTGGATGGGCGCGCAGCGGCACATCAAGGTGCTGGGGATTTTTGCCCGGTTGTATCACCGGGATGGCAAGGATGGGTATTTGAAGGACATGCCGCTGGTGATGCGGTATTTGCGCAAGGTGTGCGAGCGGTATATCGAGTTGAAGCCGTTGTTTTATTTGCTGGAGGAGTTGGAGGGGAAGTAGTCGTTGGTGGTTAAATTCCCCCTTTGGAAAAGGGAGATTGAGGGGGATTTGACCTGAGGTCGTTGCTTGACTACGGCTGCTTGGCCGGGGGTAGCCCGGCAGCTAGTCACTTTCTTTGTCAATGCGACAAAGAAAGTGACCAAAGAAAACGCACCCCGACATCCCCGAAACCCCGAAAATCGAGCCTGCCGGGTGGGCGTCAAAGAACTCGCCCCGCTTTTGTAATGCTTGATTGATTTTTGTGAGCGGGGCTCAAACACCTTTGTCGCTGATCCACCCAGCAGGCTCGATTTCCGGCGGGGCTGAGAGGGGACTAAAGTCAAAACCAGGGCGGTGATGACTGGGCGTTTGTGGTTACTATTTTGGCTGCAAAACCGGGACTTGTAGCTTGGGTTAACGCATTCTGGTTACAAACCTACAGCAACATCACCTTGATCAGAGGTTCTAAATCATGAATAAAGCAGCATTTTTTATTGTTGTTGTAATGGCAGCAGCAGGCGCACACGCCGATCCGTGCACAACACAGAAAAATACGATTGAAATTAACGAATGTGGAAGACTGACTCTTGCAAAGAAGGATAAAGAGTTAAACGTAGCGTTTCAGCGTCTTCTGAAGAGCCTCTCGTTTCAGGAGGAAGGGGATGTTACTGATTATGAAAAAGTGCGCTTCGCGCTTCGGGAAGCACAGAGAAATTGGGTCAAGTACCGAGACAGCGATTGTTCTGGCAAGTTGGCTCTTGCTGGAACAGCCACAATGCGGGGGGCTATTTATAACGGGTGCTTGATTGAGCATACCGAGCAGAGAACTGGTGAGTTGAATAAATGGGCCGAAAACTAGTTCGTGTAAGACCAGATCGTTACTGCAGCACTATGAAAATCGAACTAATAACGGCAATGCAATTTCGCTGTGAATAACCCCCCCCCAAAAACCGCCATGATCCTCGCCGCCGGACGCGGCGAGCGCATGCGTCCGCTCACCGACCATACGCCCAAGCCCTTGTTGCAAGTCGGCGGCAAGCCGCTGATCGTCTGGCACATCGAACGCCTGCGTGCGGCAGGCTTTACCCATATCGTCATCAACCACGCCCACCTCGGCCAGCAGATCGAAGATGCGCTGGGGAACGGTGCGGCGCTCGGCGTGTCAATCGACTATTCGCGCGAAGGCACTGCGCTGGAAACGGCGGGTGGCATCGGCACTGCGCTGCCGCTGATCGAAAACGAGGTCTTCACTGTGGTGAATGGCGATATTTACTGCGAATACGATTTCAGCCGGCTCGCCGAGCCGCTGGCGCGACTGTCTGCCGGGTTCGACCAGGCGCATCTGGTGCTGGTCGATAATCCATCGCACAACCTGAAGGGCGATTTCGAACTGGATGCGGGGCGCGTGGTCAGCTCACCGCTTATGTCCTCGGCACCTGCGGTGCCGGGGACGGTATCCCTTGCGGGCACCGCTCCCCGCTCCCCGCTCACCTTTTCGGGCATCGGCGTCTACCACCGTGCGCTGTTCGCCCATACACAGGCAGGCGAAAAAGCGCCGCTGGCGCCGCTGTTGCGGCAGGCGATCGACGCCGGCCGGGTGAGCGGCGAACATTTTGGCGGGCGCTGGGTCGACGTCGGCACGCCGGAACGCCTGAACACACTGGACGAGGAACTGAGACAACACCATGCAGCCTGATTCCGCGATTTACCGTGCCCGCCGCGAGCGGGTGATGAATGAAATGGGCGAGGGGGTGATGGTCATCGCGACCGCGCCGGAGGTGCCGCGCAACCGCGATACGCACTATCCCTACCGGCACGACAGCTACTTCTACTGGCTGACCGGCTTCAACGAACCCGAGGCGGTGGTGGTGCTCGCGGGCGGCGCGCAGCCGCGCCACATTCTTTTTTGCCGCGAACGCGACGAAGCACGCGAGATCTGGGACGGCTTCCGCTATGGCCCGGCGGCTGCGCGCGAGGTTTTCGCCTTCGACGATGCCTTTACTTACGACGCGCTCGACGCTGAGTTGCCGAAGCTGCTGGAAAATCAGCCGGCGCTGGCTTACATCATCGGCCGCGACATGGCTTGGGACACGCAGATGATGGGCTGGCTCAATGCGGTGCGCGGCAAGGCGCGCAGCGGCGTGCACGCTCCGAACAAACTGGTCGACGCCCGTATCTGGCTCGACGAAATGCGCCTGATCAAGGACGGCCACGAACTGGCGCTGATGCGCCGCGCCGCCGAAATCTCCACCGGCGCGCATCGCGCTGCCATGCGCGCCGCCCAACCGGGCGGCCACGAATACGAGATCGAAGCCGAGCTGCTTTCGGCCTTCCGTCGCGGCGGTGCCGAAGCGCCGGCCTATACGTCCATCGTCGCCAGCGGTGCCAACGCCTGCGTGCTGCACTACGTGTTCAACAACAAGCCGCTCAAGGACGGCGACCTGCTGCTGATCGACGCAGCGGCCGAGTTCGGCAGCTATGCGGCCGACATCACGCGCACGTTTCCGGTCAACGGCAAGTACAGCGCAGCTCAGAAGGACGCGTATGAAATCGTGCTCGCCGCGCAGGCCGCCGCCATCGACGCGACCCGGCCCGGTGCAACCTGGATCGCGCCGCACGAGGCGGCGGTGCGCGTGCTGACGCAGGGCATGGTCGACCTCAAACTGCTGGCCGGCGAGGTCGACGGCCTGATCGAATCAAACGCCTACAGCCGCTTTTATATGCACCGCACCGGCCACTGGCTGGGCATGGACGTGCACGACGCCGGCGAATACAAGCTGCACGGCGAATGGCGTCAATTGCAACCCGGCATGACGCTGACCGTTGAGCCGGGCCTCTACATCCGCCCGGCAGACGATGTGCCCGAAGCCTTCTGGAACATCGGCATCCGCATCGAGGACGACGTGGTGGTCACAGCGTCCGGCTGCGAGGTGCTGACCACGCCGCCGAAAACGGTGGCGGAGATCGAAGACTGGATGCGTGGTGGCTGACGCCACGCCAAATAAAAGCAGCGCGGTGGCTGCCGTGCGCATCGTCGGCGCGGGGCCGGTCGGCGCAGTCTGCGCGCTGGCCTTGCAGCAGCAGGGAGTCGGCGTGCAATTGCTGGAGCAGCAGCCCGACGCCGCGCGCGCCGACGGCCGCACGCTGGCGCTATCGCACGGCTCGCAGCTGATCCTTGATCGCCTCGGCGTGTGGCGCCGGTTGCAGGGCGTGACGCCGATTACCCGCATCCACATTTCGCAGCGCGGTGCGCTCGGCGTGACGCGGCTGTCCGCCGGGGACGTCAAGGTGCCCGCGCTGGGTTACGTGCTGCCTTACGCCACGCTGACGGCGGCGCTAAAGCAGGCGCTGGCCGAGGCGGGCATCGCGGTCGAGTACGGCGTGACCGTCACCGCCATCGAGTCCGACGCGTCGGCCGCCACGTTGCAGACCGACGATGGCCGCAGTCTCGCCGCGCCGCTGGTGGTGGTGGCCGACGGCGGGCGCCGCGACGTGGCTTCAAAAGCGACTGCGGCGCCGGCGCCCAAACTGCAGCGCGACTACGAGCAGATGGCCGTGGTGTGCGAAGTGCAGACCGAGTTGCCGCACGCCAACCAGGCGTACGAACGCTTCACGCCGCAAGGTCCGGCCGCGCTGCTGCCGAAAGGCGACCGTTACGCGCTGGTATGGACTGCCAGCCATGCCGATGCCGAACGCATTGCAGCACTCGACGACGCCGCGTTTCTGGCTGAACTGTATCGCCACTTTGGCGGGCGCCAGGGACTGTTTTTGAGCGCCAGCCCGCGCAAAACCTTCCCGCTGAAACTGGCCTACGTCGGCAGCACCGCCGCCGACCGCGTGGTGCGCATCGGCAACGCGGCGCAGACGCTGCATCCGGTGTCGGGGCAGGGCTTCAATATCGGCCTGCGCGATGCCTGGGAACTGGCGAGCCTGTGCGGCGACACGGCGCCCGACGCGCTGGGCAGCGCCGCCATGCTGCGTGCCTACGCGCGCGGCCGCCGCGTCGATGTGCTGGGCGGGGTCGGCTTCACCGATTTTCTGGTGCGGGTGTTTTCCAACGACATTACGCCGGTGCGCCACGCGCGCGGGCTCGGCCTGCTGGCGCTGGAGCTGTGCCCGCCACTTAAAAACTTCGTCGCGCGACGGATGATCTTCGGGGCGCGCGGATGAGCGGCGAGCGCTTTCAGGTGGTCATCGTCGGCGCAGGCCTGGTGGGCGCAGCAGCGGCGCTGGTGCTGGGCCGCCAGGGCGTGCGCGTGGCGCTGATCGAGCGCCAGCCGCCCGACGTGCCCGCTGAAACCTGGGACACCCGCATCTATGCCATCAGTCCCGCCAGCCAGCGTTTTCTCGAGCGTTTTGGCGCCTGGCAGCGGCTGGACGCCCAGCGCATCCAGCCAGTGTTCCGTATGGATGTCGCCGGCGACACGTCGGGCGCGATCCGCCTCGACGCCTATGAAGCCGGCGTGTCGCATCTGGCGACCATCGTCGAAAGTGGCCGCTTGCAGCACGCCCTGTGGCAAGCGCTGCAGGCCGACGGCCCTTCGACGGGGCTCGGGACAGGCAACGTGGCGCTGCATTGCCCGGCAACGATCGAATCGATCGAGCGGGGTGAATCGCGCACGCGGCTGACGCTCGCCGACGGCACACAGCTGGAAACCGAACTGCTGGTCGGCGCCGACGGCGCGGCTTCGCGCATTCGCGACTGGGCAGGGCTGGGTTCGACGCTGACGCCCTACGCCCAGAGCGGCGTGGTGGCGAATTTCGAGTGCGAAAAGTCGCATCGCGGCACCGCGTTCCAGTGGTTTTTCGACCACGGTATTCTGGCCTGGCTGCCGCTGGGTGGGCCGGGCGGGAACCAGATGTCGATGGTCTGGTCAACTCCGTCTGCGCATGCGGATGAACTGATCGCGCTGGATGCGGCGGCGCTGGCGGCAAGCGTCCAGGCCGCCGGCCACGACCGGCTCGGCGCATTGCGTTTGCTGACCCCGGCCGTGGCGTTTCCGCTGCGGCTGAACCGGGTCGAGGCAATCGTTGCGCCTGGCGTGGCGCTGATCGGCGACGCCGCGCACGGCGTGCATCCGCTGGCCGGGCAGGGCGTCAATCTGGGCTTTGGCGACGCCGAAGCGCTGGTAGAGGTGCTGGCCGCACACCGCAAAAACCATTGCGGTGATCTGCGTGTGCTACAACGCTATGCCCGCGAACGCGCCGAGCCGGTGCAGCGCATGCAGGCGCTCACCCACGGTCTGCATCACCTGTTCGCCAGCGAACACGCAGGCTGGCTACGCAATACCGGCATGGCCTGGCTCAACCGGCTGCCGCCCCTGAAGGCGGCGCTGGTGCGCGAGGCGATGGACTGAATTTTTTGATTTTCTTCTGGAGTCACCATGAAACTTGCAATCCGTTTGACCCAACTGGCGCTGACCGCCAGCCTGCTGATCGCTGCCGGTGCGCAAGCCAACGAAGCCGTCATTCGCAAGGCGCTGTCGAAGCAGTTTCCCGGCGCGCAGCTGAGTTCGGTCAAGCCCACGCCCTACAGCGGCCTGTTCGAGGTGTACCTCGACGACCAGCTGGTCTACGTCGATGCCAAGGCGCAGTACGTATTCACCGGCGATGTGATCGACCTGAAAAACCGCACCAACCTGACGCAGGCGCGCCTCAACCAGCTGCAGGCGATCAAGTGGAGCGATCTGCCGCTCGCCAATGCCATCAAGGTGGTCAAAGGCAACGGCGCGCGCAAGCTGGTGGTGTTCTCCGACGTCGATTGCCCGTATTGCCGCAAGTTCGAGGCCGAGCTGAACAAGGTCGACAACACCACGGTCTACACCTTCCTCTATCCGATCGAAGGCCTGCATCCCAAGGCGGTTCAGGCTTCCAAGCAGATCTGGTGCGCGCCTGACCGCAACAAGGCGTGGGATGCCTACATCACGCGCGGCACTGTGCCGAACAACGACGGCAAGTGCGCCAACCCGGTCGACGCAACCATCGCGCTGGGGCAGAAGCTGAAAGTGTCCGGCACTCCCACGCTGTTCTTCACCAACGGCCAGCGCGTGCCGGGCATGGTGCCCGCAGCGCAGCTGGAAAAACTGTTCGCCGCCAACGCCAAATAAGCAGTCGGCAGGCATGAGCCTTGATTTCTGGAATGCGCGCTACGCCACCGATGAATACATCTTTGGCACCGCGCCCAATGTTTTTCTCGCCAGCCAGGCCGCGCACCTGAAAGCCGGCCAGCGCGTGCTGTCGATCGCCGATGGCGAAGGACGCAACGGCGTGTGGCTGGCCGAACAGGGGCTGGCAGTGCATGCCATCGACTTTTCGCCGGCCGCGCTCGACAAGGCCGCCAGGCTGGCCAGCGCGCGCGGGGTGGCGCTGGAAATCGAGCAGGCCGACGTGCTTGCATGGTCGTGGCCCGCGGCTGCTTACGACGCATCTTCATCCAGTTCGTGCCGCCGCCCGGGCGCGAGCAGATCATCGAAGGCATCCGCCGCACGCTCAAGCCGGGCGGCACGCTGATCCTGCAGGGCTATACGCCGAAGCAGATCGAATTCGCCACCGGCGGGCCGTCCAACCCGGCCAACCTGTATACCGAAGCCGACCTGCGCAACTGGTTCGGCGACTGGAACATCGTGCATCTCAGCGAACACGACTCGGTCATCAACGAAGGCGCACATCATCACGGCCTGTCGGCGCTGATCGACCTGGTCGCCATCAAGCCCGCAGCCTGAGTTCACGCCGGCCGCTCAAGCGGCCGGTTTTTCATTCGCGCCTGCGCGCGCCCGTGCAGCCGCTTCTACCCAACCCAACAAGTCTGCCTGCGCAAGCTGCGCGACGGTCTTACCCAGGCATCGCCGCCAGCGGCAACACCAGTTCCGCCGTCAACCCGCCGCCCGGCGTGTCGCGCAGCGTCAGCTCGCCCTGGTGAGCATGCGCGATGGCCTTGACCAGCGCCAGGCCGAGCCCGCTGCCGGGCTGGCTGCGGGCGCTGTCGGCGCGGGCGAAACGCTCGGTCATCTTGGCAAAATCCGCTGTCGCGATGCCGGCGCCGTGGTCGATGACGGCGAGCCGGGCATGGCTCGCATCCTGGTGCAGCGAGATGCCGAGCGCCACGCCGGGCGCGCTGTATTTGAAGGCGTTGTCGAGCAGGTTGACCAGCGCCTGCGCGAGCAGTGTGCGGGAGCCGGGCGTGGCGACACCGTCGGCGAGGTCGAGCGTGAAAGTGCGCCCGCTGTCGTCGGCCTCCTCGGCGTAGAGATCAGCCATGTCACGCGCCAGCGTGGCGAGGTCGACGGGTTCGCGCGCAACGGTTTCGCTGCCGGCTTCGAGCCGGGCGATGGAGAGCAGGGCGTCGAACGTGCGCATCAGTTCGTCGGCGTCGGTCAGGGTGTCTGCCAGGGCGCGCTGGTAGGTTGCGGCGTCGCGTGGCTGATGCAGCACGACTTCAATGCGGGTTTTCAGGCGCGAAAGCGGACGGCGCAGGTCGTGCGCCACGTTGTCCGACACGTCGCGCATGCCCGCCACGGCACGCTCGATGCGTTCGAGCATGGCGTTCAGATGCGTGGCGAGAAGGTCGAACTCGTCGCCGCGACCGTCGCCCCGCATGCGTTGCGTCAAGTCGCCCGCCGCAATTTTTCCGGCCGTCTGATTCACCCGTTCGATGCGGTGCAGCCATTGCCAGCCGAGCGCCAGGCCCAGCGTCAACGACAGGCTCGCCGCCAGCAGCAGCACCACGGCGGCGGCGATCAGTGCGACTTCGCGCAGGTCTTCCGCAGCGCCGGGCTCCTGCGCGATGAGCAGCCGCCCGCCGCTGGCAAGCGTGGTGCCGACGGCGGGCAGCGGCGTCGCTTCGTGGTCGTCGTGAGGGCTTGTCCGGTCGCCATGCGCGTCGTCGTCCTGTTCAATGATGATGAGCTCGCCCTGACGCTGCGTGCCGTCGCTCGGCAGCCACGCTGGCCAGGCGAGCACGTCGCCCGCCTGCCGCGTGTTGGTTGCATCGAGCAACAGATAATGCCGCGCGCCGCGCGCCGGGCCGGGGGCTTCGGCCAGCGCTGCAACACGCGTCGCCAGCGTCGCGGCGGGCAGGCTTTTCAGCGCGGCCAGCTCGGTAGCGAGGCTGGTCGAAATCTGCTGGTTGACGTAGCGGTTGACCACCCAGAACAGCGCTGTCAGCGCCACGGCCAGCAGCAGCACCTGCAACAGCGCATAACGCAGCGCCAGCCGCAGGGCGGAGGTGCGCAGCAGATGACGCAGGCGCGAGGTGAAGCGCTTCACGCCTCTTCGCCCAGCCGGTAGCCGATGCCGCGCAGGGTATGCAGCAGGGGGGTGTCGAAATCGCGGTCGATCTTGGCGCGCAGGCGGCTGATCTGGCTGTCCACCACATTGGTCTGTGGGTCGAAGTGCAAATCCCACACCTGCTCCAGCAGCATCGTCCGCGTCACGATGCGTCCGGCGCGCCGCATCAGGTATTCGAGCAGGCGCAGTTCGCGCGGCTGCAGCCGGATCAACTGCCCGGCGCGGCTGACGCGGCGGCGTTCCAGATCGAGTTCGAGGTCGGCGACCTTGAGCACGCCCGGCGTGTCCGGAACGGCGGGCGCCGCGCGCCGCGCCAGGGCGTCGATGCGCGCGAGCAGTTCGGCAAACGCATACGGCTTGACCAGATAGTCGTCGCCGCCCGCGCGCAGCCCCTCGACGCGCTGATCGACCTGGCCGAGCGCAGACAGCACCAGCACCGGCGTCATGCGGCCATCGGCGCGCAGCATGCGGATCAGCGACAGGCCGTCGCGGCGCGGCAACATGCGGTCGACGATCAGCGCGTCATAGGGATTTTGCAGCGCGAGCTGCAAGCCGGTTTCGCCGTCGTGCGCGCAATCGACCACGTGGCCGGATTCGCTCAGCCCGCGCCGCAGATAGGTCGCCGCTTCGATGTCGTCTTCGATCACCAGGAGTTTCATGCCGCAAGTTTAGCCGTCTGCCCCGGCAAATATTCATTACCATTCGACGAATGACCGCAGCCCAAACCGCATGGACATCGCCTTCCTGATCGCCCGCTTCGGCTACGCGGCAGTGTTTGCCGGCACCTTGCTCGAAGGCGAGACCGTGCTGTTGCTGGCCGGCTATGCGGCGCATCGCGGCTATCTCGATTTCGCGCCCGTCATCGGCGTCGCCTGGCTTGGCGCCTCGCTCGGCGACCAGCTTTTTTTCTGGCTCGGCCGCCGTCATGCGCGCCGCCTGCTCGCCGCGCGGCCGGCGCTCAATACGAAAATGGCACGCGCACTGGCGTGGATCGAGCGTCACCCGGACCTTGCGATCATCGCCATGCGCTTCCTGTGGGGCCTGCGCACGGCCTTGCCGCTGGCGCTGGGAATGAGCACGGTGTCGTGGCGGCGGTTTTTCTGGCTGAATCTGCTGTCGGCCGCGCTGTGGGCGGCGCTGGTCGCCGGCGTGGGCTGGAGTTTCGGCGCGCTGATCGCGCAGCGCGCGCCTGCCTGGCATCGCTACGAGCACTGGGGCATGGCGGCGGTCGTCGTGCTGGCGCTGGCGGCACGCGGCTGGCGGCGCTGGCGCGCACGTCCCTCAAAGGAATCTGGACCATGAAAACACTGCTGCCTTTTTCGCATCCCGAACTGCACCCGCTGGCACGGTTACGCGCCTGGCACCGGATTCTGGTCGCCGGCGCGCTGGGACTGCTGGCCGCCACGCTGCTGCCGCTGGCGTTGTGGGAAGCCCGCGTGCTGGCGGGCTGGCTCGCCGGTGCGCTCACCTATCTGCTGATTGTCTGGTGGGGCATGGGGCGGCTCGATGCTGCGCATACCCGGCTGCTCGCATCCAGTCTGGACCCCGGCACGGCGGCGCTGTATGCGCTGGTCGTCGCCAGTTCGTGGATCAGCCTCGGCGGCGTGCTGCTCGTCACGCACGCCGCGCGCGCACTCACCGGCGTCGACCGCTGGTCGCATATCGGCCTCGCGCTCGCCACGCTGGCGGTCACCTGGCTGCTGCTGCAAACCGTTTTTGCCCTGCGCTACGCGCGCCGCTATTACCGCGAAGAGGCAGGCGGACTGGTATTTCCCGGCACCGCCGAGCCCAACTATCTGGATTTCGCCTATTTCTCGGCCGTCATCGGCATGACCTCGCAGGTGGCCGATGTCGGCATTTCAAAACCGCACATGCGCCGCCTGGTGCTGGTTCACGGTTTGATTTCGTTCGCCTTCAACCTGATGGTGCTGGCGCTGATCCTCAACCTCGTCGCCAGCGCCCTCGACTGACGCGCCCTTTGTTCGACTGAATGCAAACCGCCATGCCTGATTTACTTGCCCTGCCCGATTTTTTGACACTGACCGAACCCTGGATGGTGCGCATCGCCCTCCTGCTCGTCGCCACCCTGTTCGTGGCGGGCGTGGTCGGCCTGGCGAGCCGCCTGCTGGGGCGTCTGGCCAAACACACGCCCACCCATTGGGATGACGCCCTGCAAAAAAGCGCGCGCCGTCCCGCCCAGGTGATGGTGTGGCTGATCGGTCTGGCGCTGGTGAGCGACACGCTGAACCGCAGATTCCCCGACCCGCTGTTCGAGCGCATCGACGCCGTGCGCAATGTCGGTCTGGTGCTGTGCCTGGCGTGGTTTCTGGTCGGTTTCGTCAAGCGCATCATCGAAGGCTATGCCCTCGACCAGCAGCAACGCGGCGAAGACTTCGACCGCACCACGCTCGACGCCTTGAGCAAGTTCCTGCGGCTGGTGGTGGTGATCGTGGCGATCCTGGTCGTGCTGCAAACCCTGGGCGTGAGCATCGGCGGCGTGCTCACCCTCGGCGGCATCGGCGGCATCGCCATCGGCTTTGCCGCCAAGGACCTGCTCGCCAACTTTTTTGGCGGCCTCACCATTTATCTGGACCGGCCGTTTGCCGTCGGCGACTGGATACGCTCGCCCGAGCAGTCCATCGAAGGCACCGTCGAGCATATTTCCTGGCGGCAGACGCGTATCCGCGGCTTCAACAAAAATCCGATCTACGTGCCGAACGCGCTGTTCACCTCGCTGATCGTGGAAAACCCCTCGCGCATGTCGCACCGCCGCATCAAGGAAACGATCGGCCTGCGCTACGCCGATTTCGACAAGGTCGCGGCCGTGGTCGCCGGTATCCGCAGCATGCTCGAATCCCATCCCGCCATCGACAGCAGCCAGACGCTGATCGTCAACTTCAACACCTATGGCGCGTCCTCGCTCGATATTCTGGTTTATACCTTCACCCACACCACCGCCTGGGTCGATTACCAGGCAGTCAAACAGGATGTATTGCTGAAAATGGGCGAAGTCGTCGCAGCCCACGGCGCGCAACTTGCGTTCCCCACGCAGACGCTGCACGTCGAGTTGCCGGACGCGTTCGACATCGCGCACTGATCCCCCCGCTGCACCCTCACCAAACCGCAATCTTCGCGCCAGCCTCGGGCGAGATTCGCTGCGTAGTCTTCACATCACGGCATCTCCGCCGCATTGATGAAAGGGAATACGCCATGAACCACGCTGCAAAAATCCTCACCGCCGTCACGCTTGTCGCCGCCCTCGGAACCGGCACCGCCTTCGCCACCGGCGCGCTCAAGCTGCCCGACGAAGTTAAATCGTCCAGCATCAAGGTGCCGGAAAACACCGAAACCCAGGCCGGGTTCGCCAAACTTGCCAACGTCACCCAGCAACAAGCCGAAGCCGCCGCGCTGGCCGTGCAGCCTGGCACCATCGTCAAGGCCAAACTCGACGACGAAGACGGCTACCTGGTGTGGCAAGTCGATGTCCAGCACGCCAAGGGCACGACCGAAATCGCGGTCGACGCCGGCAACGCCAAGGTGCTGGCGGCCGAAGCCGAGGAAGACGACGACAACGAAGGCCACGAAGGTCGCGACAACGACCGCACTCACCACGGTTAACTCGTCGCGGTTAACCCGTCGCGGTTAACTCCTCGTGATTAACCCCCAGCCGGCCGCAAGGCCGGTTGTCATGATGCAAAACCTAAGGAGTCCACCATGACCCGCCCCTCCACTTGCTATCCCCGGGCGCTGATCGCCCTGCACTGGCTGACCGCCGTTGCCGTGCTGCTGGCTTTTGTGACCGGCGGCAACCCGGCCGAGGCCCGCGGTGCGCTCGAACAGCTGGCAGGGCAGGCGCACGTCGCAAGCGGGATGCTGGTGTTTGCGCTGGTCGCGTTGCGCCTGCCGTTGCGGGCCTTGCTCGGCGCGCCCGCCGCCGAACCCGGCCCGCGCTGGCAGCACCTGGCGGCCAAGGCGGCGCATGTCGGCCTGTATGGCCTGATGCTCATCGTGCCGCTGGCCGGCTGGTCGGCGCTGGCCGGCGAGACCACCGCGTTTTCGTTGCTGGGGTTTGCCCTGCCGCTGCCGGACGCACACGCCACCTGGGTCCGGCTGCTGGGCGAAACCCATGAAACGCTCGGCAATGCCTTCATCTGGCTGGCGGGTCTGCACGCCATCGCCGCTATCGGGCATCACGTTTTGCTGCGCGACGCCACGCTGCTGCGCATGCTGCCGCTCAAAATGCTGCAACGCTGAACCCGGCCCGCCTTGTGCGGGCTTTTTCATGCCTATTCATCGGGCTATTCAAATAACAGGGAGCCACACCATGCATTCGTTGCAAACACATTCCACCGAAGCCGTGCTCGCCAAGGTGCCGCAGGTCACGCTGCTGTTCTGGATCGTCAAGATATTTGCCACCACGCTGGGGGAAACCGGCGGCGACGCCGTGTCAATGTCGATGAACCTCGGCTACCTTGCCGCCACCGGGATTTTTGCCGTGATCTTTCTGCTCGCGGTCGCCGCGCAAATCGGCGCGAAACGCTATCACCCCGCGCTGTACTGGACGACCATCATCGCCACCACCACCGTCGGCACCACGCTCGCCGACTTTGCCGACCGTTCGCTCGGCATCGGCTATGCCGGCGGGTCGAGCATTCTGCTGGCGCTGCTGCTGGCCTCGCTCGCGGTCTGGTATCGGGTGCAGGGTTCGGTCTCGGTCGACACCGTGAATTCGCCGCGCACCGAAA
The DNA here is from genome assembly GCA_002279795.1 of Hydrogenophilales bacterium 12-61-10. GTDB lineage: Bacteria > Pseudomonadota > Gammaproteobacteria > Burkholderiales > Thiobacillaceae > Thiobacillus. Next base: position 37,183 of record NCCT01000017.1, on the reverse strand, counting down.
TGTTCTACTGGGTGACGATCATGTTTTCGCAAACCCTCGGTACCGCGCTCGGCGACTGGACGGCGGACACCGCCGGCCTCGGATATGGCGGCGGCGCGCTGGTGTTTTCCGCGCTGCTGGCCGCGGTCGTGGTGGCGTATTACCGCACCGCCATTTCGCGCGTCGCGCTGTTCTGGGCCGCGTTCATCCTCACCCGTCCGCTCGGCGCGGTCGTCGGCGACTTTCTCGACAAGCCGCTCGACCACGGCGGACTCGCACTCTCCCGCTACACCGCCTCGATCGTGCTGCTCGGCCTGATTGCCCTGATGTTGTGGGCGTTCCCGCAAAAAGCCGCCGGCCGGGCGCACTGATTCACCGACCTGACTTCAACTATCGACAACCAGGGAACCCACATGAACACGCTCTCGACTTCGCCCTCGCCCGCACAGGCCCTGCTCAACAAAGTGCCGGCCATCACACTCAGTTTCTGGACCATCAAGGTGCTCGCCACCACGGTCGGCGAGACCGCCGCCGACTTTCTCAACTTCAATCTCGGCATCGGGCTGACCAACACTTCGTTGTTGATGGCCGCGCTGTTTGCCGTTGCGCTCGTCGCGCAGATGCGCACGCGGCAGTTGCGCCAGTCGCTGTACTGGCTGGTCGTGGTGCTGGTGAGCGTGGTCGGCACGCTGGTCACCGACAATCTGGTCGACAACTTCGGCGTGTCGTTGACGCTGCTGACGCCTGTGTTCGCCGTCGCGCTGCTGGCGACGTTCGGCATCTGGTTTGCTCGCGAAAAAACGCTGTCGATGCATCACATCGATACGGCCTCGCGCGAAGGCTGGTACTGGCTGGCGATATTGCTCACCTTCGCGCTCGGCACCGCCGCGGGCGACTGGGTGGCCGAGACGATGCAGCTGGGGTATCTCAATTCGACGCTGCTGTTTGCCGCAGCTATCGGCGTCGTCGCGATCGCACATTACGGTTTCAAACTCGGCGCAGTGGCGGCGTTCTGGGTTGCCTACATCCTCACCCGCCCGCTCGGCGCATCGTTTGGCGATCTGCTGTCGCAACCGGTTAGCCATGGCGGGCTGGGCTGGGGCACGGTCGGCACCAGCGCGGTGTTCCTCGTCGCGATTTTGGCGCTGGTGGTTTTTCTTGGGATGCGTGGGAGAGCCCGTCCGGCGTGACGCGCAAGGCGCACGAATGGCAAACCCGGGTTGGTGCCTGGGGTTGGTTTGTTCGGGATTGAAACTGAAGAGGCTGTGGGTGGCCGGAATCAACCCGGAGCCGTCATTTGCATGCAATGTGTTGATCGGCCGGTTGACGGCCAAAACGGCCTGCGGGTTCAGCGCCAACGCGGTCCGCAATGGTCCGACAACGGCCAGATACAACCCGACAAATACAAGGTTTCACTGCTTTGTGGCTGGCAAGGTCGTAACTTGGAGGTATCGGTCGAATGGAGAGGATATTGTGAAGCTTCGCCATCCCGAATCATTCAACTAACATGCATGCTCTCTTGGATTTTCTCGTAAGCAGGCTGAAATACAAATGCGGGATGGGCATAAATATAAGATGGGTAGCGCATGAGCAAATCGGAAGCCCAGACCCGCTCTGAACTCGTTGACCAGAAACTGGGACTGTCGGGCTGGAATGTCAAAGACCCCACGCAGGTCATTGAAGAGTTCGACATTCTTACCGCCTTGCCCGAAGGCGTGGCCGAACCGCGTACCCCGTATGAGGGCCACCAGTTCAGTGATTACGTCCTGCTGGGTAAAGATCGGAAGCCGCTGGCGGTCATCGAAGCCAAAAAAACCAGCCGTGATGCCGCCATCGGTCGCGAGCAGGCCAAGCAGTACTGCTACAACATCCAGAAGCAGCTGGGTGGTGATCTGCCGTTCTGCTTCTACACCAATGGCCACGAAACCCACTTCTGGGATCTGGAGAATGCCCCGCCGCGCAAGGTCATCGGCTTTCCCACGCGTGACGATCTGGAACGCTTCGCTTACATCCGTCGCAATCGCAAGCCGCTGACGCAGGAGTTCATCAACACCTCGATTGCCGGGCGTGACTACCAGATTCGTGCGATTCGCTCAGTGCTCGAAGGCATTGAGCAGAAAAAGCGCGATTTCCTGCTGGTGATGGCCACCGGCACGGGCAAGACCCGCACCTGCATTGCCATGGTCGATGCGCTGATGCGCGCTGGTCACGCCGAGAAGGTGCTGTTTCTGGTCGACCGCATTGCACTGCGCGAGCAGGCACTGGCGGCCTTCAAAGAGCACATGCCCAACGAGCCGCGCTGGCCAAACGTCGGCGAAAAACTCATTGCCAAAGACCGTCGCGTGTATGTCGCCACCTATCCCACGATGCTCAACATCATTCGGGACGAGGCGCAGCACCTGTCGCCGCACTTCTTCGATTTCATCGTGGTCGATGAGAGCCATCGCTCCATCTACAACACCTACGGTGAAGTGCTCGACTATTTCAAGACCCTCACACTGGGTTTGACAGCAACGCCCACCGACATCATCGATCACAACACCTTTCGGCTTTTCCATTGTGAAGACGGCCTGCCAACCTTTGCCTACACCTTCGAGGAGGCCGTGAACAACGTGCCTTCTTATCTCAGCAATTTTCAGGTCATGAAGATTCAGACCAAGTTCCAGATGGAGGGCATCAGCAAGCGCACTATTTCACTGGACGATCAGAAGAAACTGATCCTGCAAGGCAAAGAGGTTGAAGAGATCAACTTCGAAGGCTCGCAGCTCGAAAAGCAGGTGATCAACAAAGGCACCAACACCTTGATCGTCCGCGAGTTCATGGAGGAATCCATCAAGGACGCCAACGGCGTGCTGCCGGGCAAGACCATCTTCTTCTGCGCCACCAAGGCCCACGCCCGGAGGATGGAAGAGATTTTCGACAAGCTCTACCCGCAATACCACGGTGAATTAGCCAAAGTGCTGGTGTCGGACGATCCACGCGTTTATGGCAAGGGCGGCCTGCTCGACCAGTTCACCAACAACGACATGCCGCGCATTGCCATCAGCGTGGACATGCTCGACACCGGCATCGACGTGCGCGAAATCGTCAACCTTGTGTTTGCCAAGCCGGTGTATTCCTACACCAAGTTCTGGCAGATGGTGGGGCGCGGCACGCGTTTGCTGGAAACGAACAAACCCAAGCCCTGGTGTACCGAGAAAGACGTGTTCCTGATTCTCGATTGCTGGGACAACTTCGAATACTTCAAGCTCAACCCCAAGGGCAAAGAGCTCAAGCCCCAGCTGCCGCTCCCGGTGCGATTGGTGGGTCTGCGGCTCGACAAGATCGAGAAGGCCAACGACGGTGGCCATGCCGATATCGCCGCGCGTGAAATCGCCAAGCTGCGCCTGCAAATTGCCGCGCTCCCTCAAGCGTCCGTCGTCATCAAGGAAGCCGCCACCGCACTGGCGCGGCTGGAAGACGAAAACTTCTGGGTCAGCCTCAGCCTCGAACGGCTCGAATTCCTGCACGCCGAGATCAAGCCCTTATTCCGCACCGTCTCCGAGGCGGATTTCAAAGCCATGCGTTTCGAACGCGACCTGCTGGAATACTCGCTGGCCCTATTGAACGAAGACAAGGAACAAGCCGACACGATCAAGGAAGGCATCGTCGAGCAGATCAGCGAACTGCCGCTCTCGGTCAGCTTCGTCAAGCAGGAAGAAGCCCTGATTCGCGCCGCGCAGACCAGCCATTACTGGGTCAAGGCCGACGAAGACGCCTTCGACGAACTGGTCGCCAAGCTCGGCCCGCTGATGAAATTCCGCGAACAAAACACCGGCCAGAAGCAATCGCATCTTGATCTGGCCGATGAACTGCACAAAAAGGAGTGGGTGGAGTTCGGCCCCCAGCACGAGGCCGCGAGCATCAGCCGCTACCGCGAAATGGTCGAAACCCTGATTGCCGAATTGACCGAGCACAACCCCGTGCTCCTGAAAATCAAGAACGGGGAAACGGTGAGCGCGGACGAAGCCGGCCAGCTTGCCGCGCTACTGCACGAAGAACACCCGCACATTACCGAAGACCTGCTGCGCCAAGTCTACAAGAACCGCAAGGCGCGCTTCATCCAGTTCATCCGCCATATCCTGGGGCTGGAGAAGCTGCAAAGCTTCCCCGACGAAGTCAGCGCAGCGTTCGAGCAGTTCATCCACGCCCACACCACACTTTCTCGCCGCCAGCTTGAATTCCTCAACTTGTTGAAGAACTTCATCATCGAGCGTGAAAAGGTGGAGAAGAAAGACCTGATCAACGCGCCGTTCACCGTCATTCATCCGCAGGGCATACGCGGCGTATTCAGCCCGGCTGAAATCAACGAAATCCTGCAACTCACCGAGCGTCTTGCCGCGTGATGACGCAGCAGAAATAACAAAGGAGCATCATGGAATCAAAAGCCATCCAACTGATGAAAAGCCATTTCGATGCCTTGAGCCAAACTATCCCCGAGGAAAGCGTCGAATTCTGGTTTGCCCGCGACCTGATGGAGCCGCTGGGCTATGCCCGCTGGGAAAACTTCCAGACCGCCATCAGACGCGCCATCGAGTCATGCGAAACAACGGGTTACACGGCGGAGGATCATTTTCGTGGTGTCACGAAAATGATCGAAATCGGCAAGGGTGGCCAGCGGCCCGTCGACGACTTCATGCTCACCCGTTATGCCTGCTATCTCATCGCCCAGAACGGCGACCCGCGCAAGGAGCCGATTGCCTTTGCCCAAAGCTACTTCGCCATCCAGACGCGCAAACAGGAACTGATCGAAGACCGCATGCGCCTGCAGGCCCGCCTGGATGCCCGCGAGCGCCTGCGCGAATCGGAAAAGACCCTGTCCCAGAACATCTACGAACGCGGTGTCGACGATACCGGGTTCGGACGCATCCGCTCCAGGGGCGATGCCGCGCTCTTCGGCGGGCATACCACCCAGGCCATGAAAGACCGTTTCGGTATTACCCAAACCCGCCCGCTAGCCGACTTTCTGCCCACCCTGACTATCGCCGCAAAAAACCTGGCCACCGAGATGACCAATCACAACGTCAGCCAGGACGACTTGCGGGGAGAACACGCCATCACTCGCGAGCATGTGCAAAACAATCAGAGCGTACGTGCCATGCTCGATCAGCGGGGCATCAAGCCGGAAGCGCTGCCGCCGGAAGAAGACATCAAGAAACTGGAACGCCGCGTCAAGGCCGAGGAAAAGAAGCTCGTCAAACGTGCCGGAAAACTCCCGGCCCCAAAAAACAAAGATTGATACGAGAACCAGGCCACCGCCATGCTGCAAAACAACCCCGAACTCAAAAGCAAGATCGACCAGCTCTGGAACAAATTCTGGAGCGGCGGCATCAGCAACCCGCTCACTGCCATTGAGCAGATCACCTACCTGCTGTTCATGAAGCGGCTCGACGAGTTGGACCAGAAAAAACAGGCGGATGCCGAATTCACAGGCGAAAAGTACACCTCCAAATTCGAAGGGAAATGGATTCCGCCCGAATACCGCGCCAAAGCAAGGGACGACGACACCCAGAAAGAAACCGATAAAAGACACGCCGACGCAAAAATGTATGAAATCGACAAGCGCAGCCTGCGCTGGAGCGAATTCAAGCGGATGCAGGCCGAAGACATGCTGCAGCATGTGCAAGGCAAGGTCTTCCCGTTCCTGAAAGATCTGAACGGCGCCGAATCCAACTTCACCCACCACATGAAGAACGCCGTTTTCATCATCCCCAAGCCAGCCCTGCTGGTGGAGGCGGTGAAGACCATCGACGAAATCTTCGAGGTGATGGAGCGCGACTCGCGCGAGAACGGCCAGGCCTTCCAGGACATCCAGGGCGATGTCTATGAAATGCTGCTGTCCGAAATCGCCACCGCCGGTAAGAACGGCCAGTTCCGCACCCCTCGCCACATCATCAAACTGATGGCCGATCTGGTGCAGCCGCAACTGGGCCACAAGATCGCCGATCCGGCCTGCGGTTCCGGCGGCTTCTTGCTCGGTGCCTACCAGTACATCGTCACCCAGCTGGCCATCAAAGCGGGCACCAAAGACCTCACGCCCGATGAAGACGGCTTCGTGCGCACCTCGGTCGCAGCGGCCTATGACCAAAAGCGTCAGTCCATTCTGGCCAGCTCGCTCTGGGGCTACGACATCGACGCCACCATGGTGCGCCTGGGGCTGATGAACCTGATGATGCACGGCATCGACGAGCCGCACATCGACTACAAGGACACGCTTTCCAAGAGCTATCTCGAAGAATCCGAATACGACATCGTGATGGCCAACCCGCCCTTCACCGGCAGCATCGACAAGGGCGACATCAACGAAAACCTGCAACTGGGCACCACCAAAACCGAGCTGCTGTTCGTCGAAAACATCTACCGCCTGCTCAAGAAAGGCGGCACCGCCTGCGTGATCGTGCCGCAGGGCGTGCTGTTCGGTTCCGGCGGCGCGTTCAAAACCCTGCGCCAGTTGCTGGTGGAGCGCTGCGACCTCAAAGCCATCATCACGATGCCCAGCGGCGTGTTCAAGCCTTATGCCGGTGTCAGCACAGCCATCCTGCTGTTCACCAAGGTCTGGGGGTCGAAGGATAAAGTCACCCAGCCCGCCACCGAATACGTCTGGTTCTACGAGATGGCCGCCGACGGCTATTCGCTGGACGACAAGCGCAGCAAGCTGGAAGGCAATGGCGACCTGCAGGACATCATCGGTAACTACCACGCCCGCAACCCGGCTACAGACACCGACCGCACCGCCAAGTTCTTCATGGTGCCGCGCACCGAGATCGCTGATGAAAAGAACAACTACGACCTCTCGCTCTCCCGCTACAAAACCGATGTGTTCGAGGAGGTTCACTACGACGCGCCGGGCGTGATTCTGGATCGGCTGATTCAGGCAGAGGTAGGCGATGTGGATGAAGCGGAACTCGCCAAGGTGCAAAACGGCATCGTGCGCGAGTTGCTGGAATTGAAGGGGATGGTGGGATGAAAAGCCATTTCCCAATTGTTGAACTGGGGAAGTACGTTCGACAGGTGAGCCAACGAAATCGTGCGGAAGCCGATATCGAAGTGTTTTCTGTCACCAACTCAGAAGGATTCACCAGATCAACCGATTACTTCAGCAAAGAAGTTTTCAGCAAGGACGTTTCAAATTACAAGGTGGTTAGCCCTGGGCAGTTCGCCTACAACCCTTCGCGCATTAACGTCGGGTCGATTGATTACCTTCGGCACAGCAGTCCAGTGTTGGTGAGCCCTCTGTATATCGTGTTTAAAGGCGAGAAAGAAGTTCACGCTGACTATTTACTGCGCTATCTGAAAAGTGGCTGGGGCAATGCTCAGATTCGGGCCAATACTGAGGGTGCCGTACGTGACTCGCTGAAGTTCAAGGGGTTGGAAAACATAAAAATTCCCCTTCCACTTCTCGATGACCAAATCCGCATCGCCCATCTGCTCGGCAAAGTGGAAGGGCTGATCGCCCAGCGCAAACAACACCTGCAACAACTCGACGACCTGCTCAAGAGCGTGTTTCTGGTGATGTTCGGCGACCCTGTGCGGAACGAGAAGGCGTGGGATAAGAAGCCGCTTGAGGTTTTGGGTTCTATTAACAGAGGCGTTTCAAAACATCGCCCAAGAAATGCGCCAGAACTTTTGGGTGGCAAATATCCGCTGATTCAGACGGGTGAAGTCTCGAATGCCGGGACTTACATAAACTCGTACTCTAAGACGTATTCGGATACAGGCTTTGCTCAAAGTAAGCTATGGCCTTCGGGGACCCTGTGTATAACGATTGCAGCCAATATTGCACAAACCGGAATTCTGACTTTTGATGCCTGCTTCCCAGATAGCGTAGTCGGCTTCCTGCCTTATAAAAAAGAAGCTCACGTGCTCTATGTGCATGGGCTGTTTTGGTTCTTTCAATCGATTCTTGAAAAGAATGCGCCCGCTGCTGCACAGAAAAACATCAACCTCGAAATTCTGCGTGGACTGGTAGTTCCCAAACCGCCGCTCGACCTGCAAAACCAATTCGCTGCCATCGTTGAAAATATCGAGGGCATCAAGTCCCGCTACCAGCAAAGCCTCACTGATCTCGAAACGCTCTACGGCGCGTTGAGCCAGCAGGCATTCAAGGGCGAGTTGGATCTGTCGCGCGTGCCTATGCCTGGCATAGAACCAGAGGAAGAAAAAACCGTGGCAGCAGAACCCTTAGACACGCCCACCGAACAGGGCCTCACCGTCAACTTGCCCTACACCGACAACTTGCTCGATGCGCTTGAGAGCGCTGGGACGCGCGAGGTTTTGATCTCGCAGTGGCTAGAGGCCTATCGTGGTCAACTGGGCTGCACGCCGTTTTCTGTGCAGCACTTCATGGCGGCGGCACAAACCCGGCTGGCTGAACTGCATCCGGACAACGATTTCGAACTGGGCGCCAACGACTACGAGCACATCAAAGCCTGGGTGTTCAAGGCGCTGGCCGCTGGCGCGCTGACGCAGACGTTTGATGACGCAGGCAACCGTATTGAGCTCAAGGCTGTGCAGGCATGAAACTGCTGCGCCTCAAGATCACCGACCCGGCAGGCTTTCGCAGCCTGCCCTGTGGTTTTGAGCATCACTTCCGCACTGAATGGAACTTGCAGGACGAACTGGCCCAGCCCGAAGGCTTTGCGCCCTTTGTATGCGCCGGCCCCAATGGCAGCGGCAAGTCCAACCTGCTCGAAGCGCTGGCGGCGATCTTCTATCACATGGAGTGCATCTATCTGGAAAATCGACCAGATAGCTTTGACTACGATGAACAGGAGAACCCAAAAGGTTTCCGGGGCGAACAAGGTGTTCCAGACGGATTTGAGGTCGTGTATCTGATTCGGCGGCCCAATAGCCTGCCTGGCAATGACACCCAAGTACGTGTCCAAATTGCAAAATTCCCCAAAGAGCACCCGCAGTGGAGTTTGTGGAACGTAACCAATAACGATTGGGAAAATCTGGAAGACTTGGAGCGACGGGTGAACTTGAGCAACGGTCGGATTTTGCGTCAATCGCTGCTTCCGGATTTCATCCTTGGATATTCCTCGGGTGAGAACGAAATCCTTAGTCTGCCGTTTTTCAAAATGCGCTTTGTGCAGTTCGACGAATACTGGAATTCGCTGACCCGAAAGCTCACCTACCCAGGGCACCCAGAAACGCGGTTGGCCTATCTCGACAACGGCTTCAGCCAGGCCATTCTGCTGTGCAATTTGCTGTTCCAGAATGAGGCGACGCTACAGCCCTTTCGCGAGGATGTGGGCATCGAGACGCTGAAGGAATTCCGCATTATTCTTCGGCGTAGCATTCCAATTGAGATCGATCAGCTTGAAGCTTTTGATGAAAATCGGATTCCGAAGTTGAGGCTTTAATCCGTCGTGAGATCGTCAAAAATAACCCTGCCTTGCGTGAAACGGACGAACAGGGCCGCAGCCCTTACCGCCTGAATTTGATGCAGTTGCTGGAGGGCGATGAGAAGTCCTCGCTGGTGGTGAGCGCCCTCAAGCGCTGCGCCACCTTGCATTACGTGGACGAGACCACGGATACGCTGGTACTCGACTACTGGGTGAATGACGAAACCAAACAGGCCTTCCGCGAGAACTTCGATGGTTCGCCGCTGGCGCTGTTCCAAGCGTTTCAAGTGTTGTTGACGCTCAATCTGTATGCGGTGAGCGATGCGCTCAAGGCCGATCTGTATCGATCCACCAGCCACTACGCCAGTGAAACGGTGCCGACGCTGGCGTCTGACCAGCGCATCATGCGTTTCAAGTTCGTGCGCTTTTCCAAGCAGGGCGTGGCGCAATCGATGATGCTCAAGGAGCTGTCGGACGGTGAGCACCAATTGCTGCACAGCTTGGGCTTGTGTCTGCTGTTTCGAGAGACCAACAGCTTGCTCCTGCTCGACGAGCCGGAAACCCATTTCAACCCGGACTGGCGCGCCAACTTCATCACCCGCCTGCGTCAGTGCCTGCCCGGTACGGCGAACGTTGCGCAGGAAATGCTGGTCACCACCCACACGCCATTCCTGATCTCCGATAGCAAGCCGGACAAGGTGCTGGTGTTCGTGAAGGACAAAGCCAGCGGTGCGGTCAGCATTAGCCACCCGGACTACAACACGCTGGGCGCATCGATCAACAAGATCACCATGAACACCTTTGGCAAGCGCGAGACCATCGGCGGACATGCGCAAGCCTTGTTGGAGGCGTTACGGGCGCGCTTTGAACACGGCGCCGAAGACAAGGAGGCGTTGATCACGGAAATCCACCAGCAACTCGGCGACTCGGTGGAGAAAGTGCTGCTGATCAAGGCAATTCTCGACAGCGATCAGCAGGGCAATGGGGAGGCGCAGGCCTGATGCTGTTTCCGTACACCTACGTGCCGCACCAGATGGAAAAGATGCAACCAATGCAGAGTTGCGCGAAGTGATGGAGGGGTTCTACTACTCCGACGTCGCCGGTGCTGATTTCTTTTATGGTCATGTGGAGCGCATCTACGGCCTGTTTACTGCGTTGACTGCAGGGCAGATCAGCCAGTTTCAGCATTGGTACCAAGGCAATAACAATCTGGAAAGTCTGTGTGCCAACGATCCGCAGGTGCACATCGCCCGCCACGCCGACATTGCCGTCACCCACAAAGCCCTTGGTGAGCAACTGGCTGCATTTTTCAAGGGACTGTATTCGCAATCGCTGTTAGACCTTGCTGCACTGCGAGCCAAGATCGGTGACATCGACGATCACTATCACGCCTTTGTGACCACCAACAAAGCGGGTAAGTGCCCATTCTGCGGCATCAATGATCTGCTGGGTGAATACCACAGCAAGCGCGAGGCCTACGACCATTACCTGCCCAAGGCGCTGTACCCGTTCAACTCGATCAATTTCCGTAATCTGGTGCCTGCCTGCCACCATTGCAACAGCAGCTACAAGACCAGCAAAGACCCGGCACACAAGCCCAAAGACCCTGCCGGTGAGATCGTTCGGCGCAAGGTTTTCTATCCCTTTTCCACCGCACCTCACGTCATCGATTTGCAGGTGAAGCTTGGCCACGCGGACATCGAAAATCTGATGCCAGTTGATATCGAACTGGTATTTGGCCCTGCAAATGCCGCTGAGCAAATTGATACCTGGAAGGACGTGTACGGAATCGAAGAGCGGTATCGCGGAAAACTGTTGGGCGGTGACGGCAAGGCCTGGCTTGTCGAAGTGCTCGACGAGTGGCGTTGGAAAGATGAAACGGCTGGCGCGGAGGGTAGAACACCGGATAAATATTTGCGGGATCTGGGTCGCCATACCGAGAAATCGCCCTACGCCAATGCCAACTTCCTGAAAAATGGCTTTCTTCGCGGCTGCAAGGATGCGGGACTGTTCGACCCGGCGGTACAACCGAGCATCGCGCCATAACTGAAGGCAGCCCCTCGCCGCAGGCGAAAGCCATCATTCTGCTTGATTGCCGGGCAACGTCAGCAATCTGCACAACACCGGCCTCTCTTCTACGCTAACGCCACTGGCAGGATGGCCGAGCAAAAGCTGGTCACAGCTCCCATCCTGAATGACCGCTGCTGGCTGACAGCGGCCCTCCTTGCGTGTGACCTTATTCAGGGTGTTGCAGGTCGCAAGCCAATTATCGAAGCAGCAACCTGCCGACTCGTTGCCGAGTCCTCAACGACACGGGTCCACCGAGGCCACAATACATCCCAAGGCCAGGCTAGGGTTTTTAGAGGGTTATCTGCTGGGCCTATCTGATTCGGGCCGGGCCCGTTGATCGTCACCCCGGTCGGATTGCGCACGGCATCTGCGTGGCCGGATGCGAACTCGCTCGCCACTTTCCGGTCACTGACCACTCTGGATACCCGAGGAAGCGCCATGAGTCGTTCAGAAAAATTGCCTGTTGTGCCTTTCGCGCTGGGCGCGGTGGTGGCCGCCGCGATGTTTGCGCTGGGGTCGTTCACCCACGCCTGGATGTCGCCGCCCGCCATCAGCGCCGCAGTCCCGGTCGTTGCGGCCGGGGCGCCGGCACCGCTGCCGGCGGGGTTGCCGGACTTTACCCGACTGGTGCAACAGAATGCTGCCGCCGTGGTGAATCTCAGCGTCAAGCGGACGATGAATCACGGCGCGGCGCTGGCCGGCGTGCCGGATATTCTGCAGCGCTTTTTTCGCCTGCCGCCCGACGCCGACTTCGAGCAGACCGGCGTCGGCTCCGGCTTCGTGATCGAGGCCGACGGCTACATCCTGACCAACGCGCACGTCGTCGACGGCGCGAACGAGATCAGCGTCAAGTTCAGCGACAAGCGCGAACTGCCGGGCAAGGTGGTGGGGGTCGATCCGTTGTCCGACATTGCGCTGGTCAAGGTGGATGCAAAGCAGCTGGCCACGGTGCAGGTCGGCCGCGTGGAAACGCTGCAGGTCGGGCAGTGGGTGCTGGCGATCGGATCGCCGTTCGGCTTTGAGCAATCGGCTTCGCAGGGCATCGTCAGCGCGCTCGGCCGCAGCCTGCCGGGCGACGCCTATGTGCCTTTCGTGCAGACCGATGTGCCGATCAACCCCGGCAATTCCGGCGGGCCCCTGATCGATCTGGCCGGACGCGTGGTCGGCGTCAATTCGCAAATCTACAGCCGCGACGGTGGCTATCAGGGCGTGTCATTCGCCATTCCGATCGATGTTGCGATGCAGGTGGCGGCGCAGCTCAAGGCCAACGGCCGCGTCGAGCGGGGCTGGCTCGGCATTGGCATCCAGCCGCTGACCGCCGAACTGGCGGCGTCGTTCAAGCTCGACCAGCCGGTGGGTGCGCTGGTCGCGTCGGTTGCGCCAAAAAGCCCCGCCGCGACGGCCGGCCTGCGTCCCGGCGACGTGATTCTGCGTTACGACGGCAAGCCCATCGTCGAAGCTGGCGACCTGCCGCCGCGGGTTGCGGCGTCGCTGCCGGGGCACGCGTCTGCGCTCGAGCTGTGGCGTGACGGGCGCAAGCTGGACATGAACGTGACGCTGGCCGCGTTGCCGCAGCAAGCAGCCGCGCGGTGAGGCCGGCCTGCGCGCCCGGACGGGGCGGCAGGTGGCAGGTGAAGTCGTATGGGGCCGGGGCGACGGGATCGCCCCGTGGCAGGTTTACTTGCCGAGGCCTTCGAGCAGGCTCGACAGGTCGTCGGCGTGCTCTTCTTCCATCGCCAGGATGTCTTCCAGCATGCGCCGGGTGGTGACGTCCTTCTCGCCGATGTAACGGATCATTTCACCGTAGCTGTCGATGGCGATGCGCTCGGCGACGAGGTCTTCGCGGATCATGTCGGTCAGCGAATCACCCTCGATGTACTCGGCATGGCTGCGCATCGCCAGGCCTTCGGGGTTGAAGTCGGGTGCGCCCTTGAGCTGCACGATGCGGGTGGCGATGAGATCGGCGTGGCCCTGTTCTTCGGTGGCGTGCTGCAGGAATTCCTGCGCGACCGAATCGGCGTTGATGCCGCTGGCCATGAAGTAATGCCGCTTGTAGCGCAGGATGCACACCAGTTCGGTAGCCAGCGCTTCGTTCAGCAACTTGATCACGGTGGCGCGATCGGCCTGATAGCCCTGAGTGACGGCGCCGTCCTCGATGTGCTTGCGGGCGCGGGCGCGCAGGGTCTTGATGTCGGTGAGGAAAGGCTGGGCGGACGGTGCGGTTTTGGCTTTGGCCATGTGTGACTCCTTTGGGTTGCGGGGTTATCCGAGGGCAGTATCCAGCATCATCATGACAGCAAAGCCGCCGATGAGGCCGAGTGTTGCAGCTTGTTCGTGTCCCTTGCGGTGGGTTTCCGGAATGATTTCGTGCGACACCACCCAGATCATCGCGCCGGCGGCAAAGCCGAGGCCGGCCGGATAAAGCGGGGCGAAGCCGGCAGTGAGTGCGACGCCGACGATGGCGCCGAGCGGTTCGGCCAGCCCGGTCAGCGCCGCCGCGCCAGCGGCCTGCCACGGCGTGTAGGCCACGGCGCGCAGCGCGACCGCGACCACCAGGCCTTCGGGGATGTCCTGAATCGCGATGGCCGCCGCCAGCGGAATGCCGACCGACAGGTCGCCGCCGGCAAAGCCGACGCCGATAGCCATGCCTTCGGGAAAATTGTGCAGGGCGATGGCAAACACCATCAGCCATACGCGGCGCAGCGCGATCCAGTCGGGGCCATGGCGGCCGGACTGCACATGCTCGTGCGGCAGGGTCTTGTCGGCCAGCAGCAAAAACAGCGCGCCCGCCACGAAGCCAGCCACCACGATGAGCGCACCGGCGGGTTGAGCATCACGTCTTCCCAGCGGGCGGAAATCCGCCGCAGGAACAGCGCGGGCAACGCGCCCAGCGCGGTCGCCAGCGCCGCCACGCCCGACCCCGCGAGCGCCTGCCCCATCGGCGTGGCGAGCGAGGTGCCGCCCTGCACCCAGGCCACCCACAGCAGCGCCGCCAGCAGCGCGGCGAACACGCCGCCGCTGCTCCACTTCATCGTGGCGGCGTGGCGCGGGTCGGTCAGGTAGCCTTGCAGGGTGCGAACGGCAGTGTTCATGTCTGAAGTGTAAATTTCCTGCCTGCGAATTCAAGCGCGCGGCGTGCAAGCGGCAAGGCAAGACTGAATGCGCCTTGGCTGCGTGTTGCCGCATGCACGTCGCGGATGAGAAGCAGGGTCATCAGCCGATTCCCAAGATTTCGTCGTCATCCAGCGCGGCGACGCCGCCGAGACCGAGTCCGACCCGGCTCAACACATGCATCAACGCGTGGCGCACCGGATGGGCCGCAGCGGGGTAGGCCGGCGCGCTTGCGTGCTGGTCGTGGCGGTATTCGTCGTAGGTGCTGATCATGCTCATGGCAATCATGGTGTTCTCCCGGGTTTGATCGAGTGCGCCTGAGTTCAGGCTGTTTTCCCTTGCCTCGTTTGCGTTCGGCTTCTGCCGCTTGCCCTTGGCAGTGACTGTATTTAAAGCCATCAATGAGAATTTGTCTCATGAATAGTTTTGAATGAATTGATTGATAAAATAGAACGTCAGTGCGTACCGCCGAACGACGGCGCCGGCGTCTTCTCCGGGCCTTGCCCACCTTGTTTCAGGTGCGGCAAAGGGCCTTGAAAATGAAAAACGGCGCTTCGGATGTCCCGAAGCGCCGCCTTTTTTGCCCGGACTTGCGTCAGGGCCGACTCCCGCTCATGCCGCGTGCCATGGCCTCAGCGTGCTGAAAGCCCGCGGCACGCCCTTGCGGGAACCGTTCCTCGATCAGCCAAGATCAAAGCGATCCAGATTCATCACCTTGGTCCAGGCCGCGACGAAGTCCGTGACGAATTTCGCCTGCATGTCGGACGTTGCGTAGGCTTCGGCCAGCGCCCGCAGCTGCGAGTTCGAACCAAAGACCAGATCGACGCGGGTGCCGGTCCATTTCTTTGCACCGGTCTTGCGGTCGAAACCCTCGAACACATCGCCGGCGTCCGTGACCGGCTTCCACTCCGTGCCGAGGTCGAGCAGGTTGACGAAGAAGTCGGTGCTGAGCGCCCCCGGACGCTGGGTGAAGACGCCGTGTTGCGACTGACCGACGTTGGCATTCATGGCGCGCATGCCGCCGACCAGGACCGTCATCTCGGGCGCGGTAAGCGTCAGCAGCTGCGCGCGGTCGAGCAGCAGTTCTTCGGCCGAGACGGTGAACTTGGCCTTCTGGTAGTTGGTGAAGCCATCGGCGATGGGTTCGAGCACGGCAAACGACTCGACGTCGGTCTGTTCCTGCGTGGTGTCCATGCGGCCCGGCGTGAACGGAACCGTGACGGCGTGACCCGCATTCTTCGCTGCCTGTTCGACGCCGGCACAGCCCGCCAGCACGATCAGGTCGGCCAGCGAGACTTTCTTGCCGCTGGCGTTGAATTCGCGCTGGATGCCTTCGAGCGTACCCAGCACCTTGGCCAGTTGCGCCGGCTGGTGGGCTTCCCAGTCTTTCTGCGGCGCGAGACGGATGCGCCCGCCGTTGGCGCCGCCGCGCATGTCGGAACCGCGGAACGTCGATGCCGAGGCCCAGGCGGTCGACACCAGTTCGGACACCGAGAGGCCGGACGCCAGCACCTTGGCCTTGAGGGCGGCCGCATCCTGGTCGTCGATCAGCGGATGGTCGACAGCAGGTATCGGGTCTTGCCAGATCAGGTCTTCGGCAGGCACTTCGGGGCCGAGGTAGCGCGACTTCGGACCCATGTCGCGGTGGGTCAGCTTGAACCAGGCGCGGGCGAAAGCGTCGGCGAATTCTGCCGGGTTCTGGTGGAAGCGGCGTGCAATCGGCTCATAGATCGGATCCATGCGCATTGCCATGTCGGCCGCCGTCATGATGATCGGCACTTTTTTCGACGCGTCGTGCGCAGCCGGGGCCATGTTGCTGTCGTTGGCTTCTTTCGGCGTCCACTGGTGGGCGCCGGCCGGGCTCTTGGAGAGCACCCACTCGTTACCGAACAGCACGTCGAGATAGCTCATGTCCCAGGTGGTTGGAGTCGGTGTCCACGAGCCTTCCAGGCCGCTGCCGATCTGGTCGCCGCCTTTGCCGCTGGCGTAGCTGCTCTTCCAGCCCAGACCTTGTTGTTCAAGGGAGGCGGCTTCCGGTGCCGGGCCAACCAGCGCCGCATCCCCGGCACCGTGGCATTTGCCGAAAGTGTGGCCGCCGCAGGTGAGCGCAACCGTCTCTTCGTCGTCCATCGCCATGCGTGCAAACGTTTCGCGCACGTCGCGGCCCGAGCCGAGCGGATCCGGGTTGCCGCCAGGGCCTTCCGGGTTGACGTAGATCAGGCCCATCTGCACCGCAGCGAGCGGGTTTTCCAGATCCCGTTCGCCGGTGTAGCGCGCCTTGTCGTCCAGCCACTTGTCTTCATTGCCCCAGTAGACGTCGATCTCGGGCGCCCAGATGTCCTCGCGGCCGCCGCCGAAGCCGAAGGTTTTGAAGCCCATCGATTCCATGGCGACGTTGCCGGTCAGGACAATGAGGTCGGCCCAGGAGATTTTGTTGCCGTATTTTTGCTTGACCGGCCACAGCAGTCTGCGCGCCTTGTCGAGGTTGACGTTATCGGGCCAGCTGTTGAGCGGCGCGAACCGCTGGTTGCCGTGGCCTGCGCCGCCGCGGCCGTCGCCGGTGCGATAGGTGCCGGCAGCGTGCCAGGCCATGCGGATGAAGAACGGGCCGTAATGGCCGTAGTCGGCCGGCCACCAGTCCTGCGAATCGGTCATCAGGGCTTCGAGGTCTTTTTTGACCGCTGCGAGGTCGAGACTCTTGAAGGCTTCGGCATAGTCGAAGTCTTCTGCCATCGGGCTGACCTGCGGGGAACGCTGGTGCAGAATTTCCAGTGGCAGCTGGTTCGGCCACCAGTTTTTATTGCTCGCGGCACTGCCGACTTTGTGAACAAACGGACATTTGCTTTCTGACATGACTCTCTCCTGTTGTGTTTGATGATGTTCAGCTCCATAGCGGAGTACCTGCATTTAAGACCAGGAATGATTATTTGTCTCATGAATAGTCTAGAATTATTCGATTGACAAAATCGAACGCAAAGTCATGACGCTGCAGGAACTCAAATATCTGGTTGCGCTGGCCGATCACGGCCATTTCGGCAAAGCCGCCGAAGCCTGTTTCATCACCCAGTCCACGCTGTCGACCCAGATCAAGAAGCTGGAAGGGTTTCTCGGCGTGACCCTGTTCGACCGCAGCCTCAAGCGCGTCACCCCCACGCCCATCGGCCGCGAAATCCTGCAGGCCGCGCGCAACATCGTCGAGGAGACGGAGCGCATCCGGCAGGTAGCCAAGCACGCGCAGGACCCGATGACACGCACCATCAACCTCGGCGTGATCCCCACTCTGGGGCCGTATTACCTGCCGCATGCGTTGACCCTGATGCATAAAAAACACCCCGGCCTGCGGCTGCTGCTGCGCGAGGAAATGACGCCGCAGGTGCTGGAGCACCTGAACGACGGCAAGCTCGACGCCGGCTTGCTGGCACTGCCGGTCACCGACGAAAGCCTGCGCGTCGAGCCGCTGTTTTACGAGCCGTTCTATGCCGCGCTGCCGGCCGGGCATGCGCTCGCCGCGCACGCCGAGCTCACGGTGTTCGACATCATGGCGGAAAAGCTGCTGCTGCTCGACGAAGGCCATTGTCTGCGCGACCAGGCGCTCGACGTTTGCGGCGCCGGCTCGCGCGGCCGCGAAGAGGTGCGCGCCACCAGCCTGGAAACGCTGCGCCAGATGGTGGGCATGGGGCTGGGCGTGACGCTGCTGCCCGCGCTGGCGGTGGACGCCGGGCCGCGCACCAGCAAGAAGAATATCGAGATCCGGCCGTTCAACGCCCCGCCGCCCGGACGCACCATCGGCTTTGTGTGGCGCCGTCGTGCGCCGTTCCCCGAAACCTTCGAGGGCATGGCCGCCACGCTCAAGGCCAGCTTGCCGGCCGGAGTGGAGCCTGTCTGATATGTCCGACCTCAACGACCCGCGCGTATTTTTTGCCGCCGAACGCACGCTGATGGCGTGGAACCGTACCGGCCTCACCCTGATGGCGTTTGGCTTCGTGCTCGAACGCTTCGGACTGTTTTTGCACATGCTGCGGCAGGATGCCGGCGGCGCAGGGCGCGATCTGTCGTTCTGGATCGGCATCGCCTTCATCGTGCTGGCGCTGGCGGTGATGAGCTTTTCCATCGTGCAGTTCCGCCGCGTGCTCGTCACGCTGAAGCCGGTCGAAATCCCCGCGCGTTATTGCACCTGGGCGGGGATGGCGATGAACCTGTCGGTCGTGCTGCTGGGGTTTGCGCTGCTGGCCTACCTGTTTTCAGAGCTCTAGCAGTCTGTCGGACTTGAAGAATCGAAGCGAAAATTTGGCTGGGCGAGGGCAGGTTTTCACGGTTTTCAAGCCAATAGTCATTCTATTGGCGCAGGAAAGCGGGGAAATATGCACCGGCCAGGCGAATTTGCAGCCGATTTCCTTCAAGTCCGACAGGCTGCTAGGCGCCGCTCAGGTTTCCTTGTCGAGGCGCAGCCGCAGCACGCTGCCGGGCAGCGCGTCCAGCCGCGGCACCTGCAGTAAATTCCCCGCAAGCTCCAGCGTCGTCGTGTCGCCATCGTGCGCGACGACGCGCACGCGATGCGCCGGCAGCACGCCGATGCGCGCCAGACCTTCTGCCGCCGCGCCTTGCCAGCTCACCCGGCCGCCCTCGAGGCAGACCAGATGATCGGCCAGCCGTGCGACTTCGTCCGCCGAATGGCTCACATACAGAATCGGGATCGCGAGTTCGCGGTGGAGGCGGTCGAGGCAGGGCAGGATTTCGTCGCGCGCGGGAGCATCAAGCGCGGCCAGCGGCTCGTCCATCAGCAGCAGGCGCGGACTGGAAAGCAGGGCGCGGCCGATGGCGACGCGCTGGCGCTGGCCGCCTGACAACTGGTCCGGCTGCTGCGCGATCAGCGGCGCCAGCCCCAGCCAGCCAATCACCTCGTCCCATTGCAGCGTGCGCTCGGTGCGCGGCACGCGCTGCATGCCGTATTCGAGGTTGGCGCGCACCGACAGATGCGGGAACAGGCTGGCTTCCTGGAACACGTAGCCGAGCGCGCGTCGATGCGTCGGCAGGAAGGTGCTGTCGTCCTGCCAGATTTCACCGTTGACCGTCAGCCGCCCTGGCGCGCGCGCCAGCCCGGCGATCAGCCGCAACAAGGTGGTCTTGCCCGAGCCGGAATGGCCGAACAGGGCGGTGACGCCGCGCGACGGAAACTGCAGGTCGACGTTGAGGCTGAAAGTCCCAAGGTGGGCTTCGAAGCGCGCTTCGATCATGTTGCCACTTTCTGCCAGTGACCGCCGTAGCGGCCCAGCATCAGCAGCACCACAAAGGAAAACAGCACCAGCCCGGCCGACAGCAGGTGCGCGTTGGCGTAGTCGATGGCTTCGACGTGATCGTAAATTGCCACCGACAGCACGCGCGTTTCGCCCGGAATATTGCCACCCAGCATCAGCACCACGCCGAACTCGCCGACCGTATGGGCGAACGCCAGCACCGCAGCGGTGATGAAACCGGGCCGCGCCAGCGGCACCGCCACGCTGGTAAAGCGGTCCCATGCCGGAGCGCGCAGGGTAGCGGCGACCTCGAACGGGCGCGCGCCAATGGCCGCAAATGCGTTGGCAATCGGCTGCACCGCGAAGGGTAGCGAAAACAGCACCGAGCCCACGACCAGCCCGCCGAAGCTGAACGGCAGCGTGTCGAGTCCCAGCGCCAGCATCCATTGGCCTACCTTGCCTTGCGGCCCCAGCAGCACCAGCAGGTAAAACCCCAGCACCGTCGGCGGCAGTACGAGAGGCAGCGACACCAGCGCGGTGACCGCCGCGCGCAGGCGCGCGTGGGTATGGGTCAGCCACCAAGCCAGCGGCGTGGCGATCAGCATGAGCAGCAGTGTGGTGACCGCGGCCAGCTTGAGCGTCAGCGTGATCGCCGAGAGGTCGGCGGCGGACAGTGCCATGGCCTACTGATCGTATCCGTAACCGCGGATCAGCTTTTGCGCTGCTGGCGTGCGCAGGAAATCGAGCAGGGCCTGCGCGGCCGGATTGCCTGCGCCGTGCTTCAGCAGCGCGGCATCCTGGCGGATCGGCGTGTAATAGCTGGACGGGATCAGCCAGGCCGAGCCGCTGGTGAGTTTGCCGTTCTGCATGATCTGCGACAGCGCGAGGAAACCGATTTCGGCGTTGCCGCTGACCACGAACTGGTGTGTCTGGCCGATGTTTTCACCCGTGACTTGCTTGTCCCTGACCGCCTCGCTCAACCCCAGCTTAGCCAAAACCTGCATCGCAGCCGCGCCGTAGGGTGCGAGTTTCGGGTTGGCGACAGCCACATGTTTGAACTGGTTGGCCTTGAGCACGGCATCGCTGCCGTCGATGGTCTTGGGGTCGGCGCTCCACAGCGCCAGCTTGCCGATGGCATAGGTTTGCGTACGCAGCGCATCGCCTTCGCGCTGCAGGCGTTTCGGCGTTTCATCGTCGGCCGCCAGCAGCACGTCGAACGGCGCACCGTTTTTGATCTGGGCGTAGAACTTGCCGGTTGCGCCCGAAGAAAGGACCAGCGCATGACCGGTCGCCTTTTCGAAAAGTGGCTGCAGCGCTTTCATCGGTGCATTGAAGTTTGCAGCAACGGCAATGCTGGCTTGATCGGCGTGGGCAGTGAGGGCAAGTGTGGCAAGTGTGGCAAGACCGAGCGCGGCCAGCAGGCGTGAAAACATGGGAGCTCCTGTTTTGAAGAGGGTTGATCGTCAGAGTGTTCTCTTTCGTTATATTCATTGTGTCATAACGAAACGGCCAGCCGCAACAGGCGAAGCCTGCCGAAGCGCGAATCGATGCGCCGATTCCACGCAGGCGTGCTGCTGAAAAGCCCGAGTTGGAGGGTTTCAGCTCACGGATTGTGCGGGTTCAGTGCGCTGCCGGGGCGTGGCAGCAAGGGATGAATTCAGGCCGGGCGCAGTTGCCCGCTTCGCCACAAATAGGCGTCCATCGACAGGCCGCCATAGGTAAACCGCGGCTGGTAGCGTTGCGGCTTGTCGCCGTCCGCTGCGCCGAGAGCGACGTACAGCGGCATGAAGTGCTCTTCGGAGGGATGAGCCTCGGCGCCATGCGGAGCTGAACGGTAGGCGAGCATGGCCGGCCCATCCTGCGCAGCCAGGTGAGCGCCAACCCAGTCGCTGAACTGCCGGGCCTTCTGAGAAGGTACCGCTTCGCCGTCCGCGTGCCAGTCCAGCCAGTCGAAGTTGTGTGTGATGGCGCCAGAGCCGAGGATGAGCACGCCTTCGTCGCGTAGCGGTGCAAGCGCCTGGCCCAGCGCAACATGCGCAGCCGCGCCGGCGTTGCGAACCAGCGCAAGCTGGGTGACCGGCACCTGGGCCTCGGGATACATGGCCGTCAGCGGCACCCATGCGCCGTGATCGAGTCCGCGGCTGGGGTGCGACTCTGCCGTCACGCCGGCATCCGACAGCAGTGCCACAACCCGTTTGGCCAGCGCAGGCGCGCCGGGCGCGGGGTAGCGGATACGGTGAAGCGCAGGAGCAAAGCCAGAAAAGTCATGCAGGGTTTCCGGCGCGCTCGCCAGGCTCACCGTGGGCCGGTTCGCTTCCCAATGCGCCGAGATCACGAGAATGGCCGACGGCAGGGGAATCTGCCGCCCGAGCTCGCGCCAGCAGTCCACCGTATCCGCTGCGTTGAGCACGGCATCGGGTGCGCCGTGCGACACAAAGACAACCGGCATGCGTTCGGACATTGCAGACTCCTTTCTTTCAGGTTGCGACACTTTCTGCTGGCTGGCGCGAGGCAGGCGGCTGGGCGGGACGCCCCCGCAAACTGGCTGCGACCTCGGCAACGCGCATACCGAACAGCCGCGCTGTTTCAAGATCGCCTGGAAGCATTTCATCCGGGCGACTGTCCGACGGCGACTGCGCCATCGCGCCGCTGAACGAGCCGATGTAATTGATGTCGTTGCGCTGGGCCGCCTTGGCGTTGGACGGCAACAGGCCGGTGCCGACCCAGATGCCGCTGTGCTGCATCGCCAGCGTAAACAGATAGTGCAGGGTGGACAGCTTGTCGCCGTTCATCGTCGCGCTGTTGGTGAAGCCGGCAAAGACCTTGTCCTTCCAGGCCTGACTGGACCAGGACTTGCTCGTCGCATCGGCAAATTTCTTGAACTGCCAGCTCACGCTGCCCATGTAGGTGGGGCTGCCCATGATGATGGCGTCGGCTGCGTGGAGCGTGTCCCAGCCGGCGTCAGGCAGGTTGCCGTCGGCGTCGATGGGCACCAGCTGCGCGCCCGCGCCGGCGCCCGCGGCGATGGCTTGCGCCATGCGCAGGGTGTGGCCGTAGCCTGAATGAAAGACGATTGCGTGTTTTGTCATGGTGATTGTCCTGTTGCGGTTAAAGGTCAAGGTAAAAAAACTCAGGCGGCGAGATCGAAGACCAGGACTTCGGCGTCCTGCCCGTCGGCAAGCATCAGTCCGCTTTCGTCGGCAAGCAGGGCCGCATCGCCGGCCTGCAGCGGCTGGCCATTGACAGTCAGCCGGCCGCGCATCAGATGCACATACGCCTTGCGCGACGGATTCAGCGGCAATCGGGCCGACTCTTCGCCATCGAACAGCCCGACATACAGCGCGGCGTCGGCGTGTATCGTCAGCGAACCCTGCGCGCCGTCCGGCGAGGCGACCAGGCGCAAGGTGCCGCGCTTGTCGCTGTCGGCAAACGTCTTCTGCTCGTAGCCCGGGTCGATGCCAGGCTGGTCGGGCTCGATCCAGATCTGGAAAAAATGGGTCGTCGTGTCCGGGGCATGATTGAACTCGCTGTGCGTGACCCCGCGGCCGGCGCTCATGCGCTGCACGTCGCCGGGCGGAATGGTCGTGCCGTTGCCCATGCTGTCCTCGTGCGCCAGCGCGCCGGACATGACGTAGCTGATGATTTCCATGTCGCGGTGGCTGTGCGTGCCGAAGCCGGCGCCGGGCGCGATGCGGTCCTCGTTGATCACCCGCAGATTGCCCCAGTGCACGTGCTTCGGGTCGTGGTAGCCGGCGAAGGAAAACGAGTGATGGCTTTTCAGCCAGCCATGGTTGGCGTAGCCGCGGTCGGATGATTTGCGTAGGGTCAGCATGATCGGGTCTCCTGTGATGCGTGCCGTTTGGATGACTGAACTTTAGGCTCCGGTGAGGCTTTTGTGGTCCAGCCGCTTTGCTGCCACCATTCAAATTTGTTGAACGATCAGACGCATGAAAAACAAAATTGATGTCTCCGCACGCGATGTGCTGACGCCTGCCGCGCTCGTGATGCTGCAGCGGATTGCCGACAGCGGCAGCTTTGCCGCCGCCGCCCGGGCGAGCGGCAGGGTGACCTGACCGAGGCAGGCAAGGAGTTGATCCGCGAGGGCATGCGCCTGCTGAACGAGATCGATGCGGTGGCCAACCGGGTGCGGCGGGTGGCGACCGGGTGGGAGCCGCAGTTCACGCTTGCAGTGGACAGCATCATCAACAGCACCACGGTGATGGCGCTGTGCGAGGATTTTTTTGCGCTCGCCTCGCCGACCCGGCTGCGGATCCGCACGGAAACGCTGTCCGGCACGCTTGAAGCGCTGACCTCGGGGCAGGCCGATCTGTCCCTCGGCGTGGTGACCGAGGCCACCCCGATGGCAGGGTTTCAGATGCGCCCTCTCGGCACGCAGCGCTTCGTCTTTGCCGTTGCCCCGCAACATCCTCTGGCGAAAGCGCCCGAACCCCTGAGCGACCGCTTGATCAGCCAGCATCGCATCGTGACGGCGGCGGATTCCGTGCAGCAGGGCCGCGGCATGACGGTCGGCCTGCTCGAAGGCCAGGACGTGTTTACGGTGACGACCATGCAGGCCAAGCTCGAGGCCCAGTTGCGCGGTCTGGGCTGCGGTTTTTTGCCGGAAGGCCTCGCGCAGCCCTTTATCGAAACCGGCCGTCTGGTCGTCAAGCGGGTCGAGCGGGCCGAGCATCAGGTGCGCGCCAGTTATGGCTGGCGCAAGACGCCGGCATCGGCGCGCGGACGCGCCCTGCAATGGTGGCTGGATCGACTGGAGCACCCAGGCACGCGCAGCGCGCTGCTGTGTCTGCGCACGGGCGACGGGGCGTAAAGACCGTTGCGGAGTCGGCAGCGCGGCGGCTGCCGGCTGCCGGTCAGTCTGCGGGTTTGAGGTAGCGGCTGAGCTGCGCCAGGTCGGATTCGGTGGCCTGGCGCGCGCGTGCTTCCAGCTGGCGATACAGCGTGATGACCTCGTCGGCTAGCGGCGTGAGCACTGCGCCGCCGCCGTGCGCGCCGCCCTTGCTGGCTTCGACCAGCGGGCTGCTGAAGCAGCGGTTCATGGTGTCGACCAGATGCCAGGCGCGCTTGTAGCTCATGTTCATGCTGCGTCCGGCGGCGGAAATGGAGCCGGTTTCCCGGATGGCTTCGAGCAGGCGCACCTTGCCGGGGCCGAGCGCGATGGCGTCGCCGAGGATGAGGCGGAAACTGAGGTGGGGCGTCATGCGGCGATGATAGCGCGGCCCGCTGGCAGGAACTTGTGGCGACCGGTCAGGGTCGTGACCTCAGTCAACTAGAATCGGCCCATGTTGAAAACCTTTCTGATTGCCCTGATGGTGTGCGCCGCGCCGACGGCCGCGACAGCGGCATCGATGCAGCTCGAGACGCCGGCGCGTCCCGGCGCGTTCTGGCCCATGCCCGATGCGTTGCCGTCGCGTGCGGCCGTAGCCGCCCCCGTCGCCACCGAAAGCCTGCGCTTCGACAGCCTCGCCGCGCTGACCGACCACGCGCTGCGCACCCGCGCCGAATCGCGCGCGGCCTGGCTTGGCATCGAAGCCGAGGCAGCACGGCTCGACGCCGCGAGCGCCGCCAATTGGCCGACGCTGACCGGGCAGTTCAATTTCACCCGCAGCCAGGCGCTGTCGAGTTCCGGCGCCTCGGTGCCGGTGCTGCACCGGTACGGCCCCAGCCTTGGGCTCGCCTATGTGCTGTACGACTTCGGCGCGCGCGCGGCCGGCATCGACGCCCAGCGCTATCAGTTGATCGCCACCTTGCTGAACAACAACCGCGCGCTGCAGGACATCGTGACCGGCGTCGAGACCGCCTGGTTTGCCGTGCAGGCCGCCCGTTCGCAGGTCGCCGCGCAAACCCAGCAGCTGGCGGCGCTGGGCGCCAGCCTCGACGCGGTCGACGTGCGCGTGCGCGGCGGGCTGGCCGCGCGCGCCGACGCCCTGCGCGCCCGCGCGGCGCTGGCCGAAGCCGAACTGGCACGCAATGCGGCAGCGCGAGACCTGGGCAAGGCCGAAGCCGCGCTGAAGCAGGCCGCCGGGATTGCGCAAACGCAAACGCTGGCGCTCGACTGGCCGAATGCGCTGCCACCCGACCTCGACGCGGCCACCCTGCTGGCCGACCTGCTGGCCGAGGCCGAACGCCAGCGTCCGGACCTGCACGCCCTGCGCGCCGCCGCCCTGCGTGCCAAAAGTGAAGCCGAGCGCGCGCGCGCCTCGCGCTGGCCGAGCCTGGCGCTGGCCGCCAATGCCGGCCGCACGCTGTTTCTGGAAGACGAACGCTCGCCATCTAACACCTACAACGTCGGGGTGACGCTGTCGGTTCCGCTGTTCGACGGCGGCCGGCTGGCGGCCGACGCGCGCGCTGCCGAACGCGACGCCGAGCGCCTGGCCGCGGCGGCCGACGCGCAGCAGCAGACCGTGGCGCTGGAGGTGGTGCAGGCGTTCGAAGACGTGCGTTATGCGCAATCCGCCCGCGCCGGCATCACGCTGCAGTTCGACAGTGCCGACGAGTCGGCGCGCGCGGCCGAGGCGCGCTACAAAGCCGGCGTTGGCAGTCTGCTCGAATGGCTGACCGCGCAGGCCGATCTGGCGCGCGCGCGGCAGGCCCAGGCGCAGGCCGACAGCGACTGGCTGGCGGCCTTTTCCCGTTTGAATCACGCGCTCGGGCGGCTGCCCGCAGCACTTACCGAGAGTTCCTTATGAAAGGTCGCATCGTCGCTGTTGTTGTCGTGCTCGCGCTGGTCGCCGGCGTCGTCTATCGCGTCCAGACCGGGGAAGCCGGCGGCGATGCGCGCGGCCCCGGCGGCGGCGAAGGCCGCGCCATTGCGGTGAAAACCGTGGCGGTCGAGGTGCGTGACTTTCCGCGCGTAATCGAGTTGCCGGGCACCCTCGAGGCGGCGCGCCAGGCGGTCGTCTCGGCGCAGGTCGGCGGCACGCTGCAAAAGCAGCTGGTGCAGGAAGGCGACAGCGTGAACGCCGGACAAGTCCTGTTCAGCCTCGACGCGCGCACCGCCGCCACGCGCATCGCGCAAAGCCAGGCGAGCCTCGCCGCGGCCAGCGCCGAAACCGCCGACGCCGAATCGCGCGTGCAGCGGTTGAAGCCGCTGATGGCGTCGGGCTACATCAGCCAGCAGGAGTTCGACGATGCCGCGCTGGTGCGTTCAGCGGCTCGCGCCAAGGCCGCCACCGCACGCGCCGAGCTCGACGCCGCGCGGCTCGACGTCGGCTACGCCACGATCCGCGCGCCTTTTGCCGGCCGCGTCGGGCGCATCAGCGTCCGGCCGGGCGACCTGATCGCGGCGGGCGGCGCGCTGACCACGCTGGTTGCTGCCGGCGGACTCGATGCCCGCGCCAGCGTGGCGCAGCAGGACTGGCCGGCGCTGGCCGCCGCGCGCGTACAGGGGCCGGTTGCGGCCGAGATTTTTCACGATCTGGGCGACACACTGGCCGCGCGCGGTGACCTGGTGTTCGTCGACAGCCAGCTCGACGCCGCCAGCAGCGACACGAATACCCCGCCGCTGCCCCACTTCATGGTGGCGGCGTGGCGCGGGTCGGCAAAATAGCCTTGCAGGGTACGGACGGCAATCTTCATGGTTGAAGTTTAAATTCGATATTCGCGAATACAAGCGCACGAATTGGGGACATCAACCGACTCCCAACGCCACGTCGTCGTCCACCGCTGCCACGCCGCCGAGGCCGAGTCCGACCCGGCTCAAGACGTGAAGCATCGCGTGGCGCACCGGGTGGGTCGGAGCAGGGTAGACCGGCGCACTGGCGCGCTGGTCGTTGCGGTATTCGTCATAGGTGCTGAGCATGCTCATGGCAATCATGGTGTTCTCCTTTGGGTGGGGGGCGGGCGGATCATGCCGTCCGATGTTTCATTCCACAGCGGAATGAGGGTATTTAAAGCCATGAATGAGGGTTTGTATAATGAATAGTTTTTAACAGGATGATTGATAAAATCGAACGACGTTGCCGAACGCCCGAAGCTCGGGCTAGGACAGCAGGGCTTCCGATGCAAGCCTGATCCCGAAAAAAGGACGGCGTTTCGGATTTCCCCGAAACGCCGTCCTGGATTTTGCCCGGGCTTGCCTCAGTGCCCGGGACCGCGGCAAATTAGTGCGGCTTCAGCGCATCCCGGTCATTCAACAGGCCATGGAATCGTCCCGCAACAACTCGCCGGGACTTTGTCTCCCAATCAGCCGAGATCGAAGCGGTCCAGGTTCATCACCTTGGTCCAGGCCGCCACGAAGTCTTTGACGAATTTCTCCTGTGCATCCGAACTGGCATAGGCTTCAGCCAAAGCACGCAGCTGCGAGTTCGAGCCGAAAACCAGATCGACGCGGGTGCCGGTCCATTTCTTTGCACCGGTCTTGCGGTCGGTGCCCTCGAACAGGTCTTCATCATTCGACACCGGCTGCCACGCCGTGGCCATGTCGAGCAGGTTGACGAAGAAGTCGTTGGTGAGCGTCCCCGACCGTTGAGTAAAGACGCCATGCTGGGTTTGGCCGACATTCGCACCCAGCGCGCGCATGCCGCCCACCAGAACCGTCATCTCGGGCGCGGTCAGCATCAGCAACTGCGCCTTGTCGAGCAGCAGTTCTTCGGCCGCAACGCTGAATTTGGCCTTCTGATAGTTGCGGAAGCCATCGGCGATCGGTTCGAGCACGGCGAAGGCTTCGACGTCGGTCTGTTCCTGCGAGGCGTCCGTACGGCCCGGCGCGAACGGCACCGTCACGGCGTGGCCGGCACTCTTGGCGGCCTGTTCAACGCCAGCGCACCCCGCCAGCACGATCAGATCGGCCAGCGAGACTTTTTTGCCGCCGGATTGCGCGCCGTTGAATTCGGCCTGAATGCCTTCGAGCTTGCCAAGCACCTTGGCCAGTTGCGCCGGCTGGTTGGCCGGCCAGTCCTTCTGTGGCGCGAGACGGATGCGCGCGCCGTTCGCGCCACCACGCTTGTCGGAACCGCGGAAGGTGGACGCCGAGGCCCAGGCAGTCGAGACCAGTTCCGGGACGGTCAGCCCGGCCGCCAGGATGGTGCCCTTGAGGGCGGCGATGTCCTGCTCGTTGATCAGGGGGTGATCGACGGCAGGGACCGGGTCTTGCCAGACCAGCTCTTCTGCAGGCACTTCGGGGCCGAGATAGCGCGAACGCGGGCCCATGTCGCGGTGGGTCAGCTTGAACCAGGCGCGGGCGAAGGCGTCGGCAAATTCGTCCGGATTCTGGTGGAAGTGCCGTGCGATCGGCTCATAAATTGGGTCCATGCGCATCGCCATGTCCGCCGCGGTCATGATGATCGGCACTTTTTTGGAAGCGTCGTGCGCAGCCGGTGCCATGTTGCTGTCGGTCGCCTGTTTCGGCGTCCACTGATGCGCGCCCGCCGGGCTCTTGCTCAGCTCCCACTCGTTGCCGAACAGCATGTCGAGATAGCTCATGTCCCACTGCGT
The DNA here is from genome assembly GCA_002279795.1 of Hydrogenophilales bacterium 12-61-10. Lineage (GTDB taxonomy): Bacteria > Pseudomonadota > Gammaproteobacteria > Burkholderiales > Thiobacillaceae > Thiobacillus. The sequence goes on along the minus strand of NCCT01000017.1, from coordinate 7,950 downwards.
CGGGGTCGGCGTCCACGAGCCTTCGAGGCCGCTGCCGATCTGGTCGCCGCCTTTGCCGGTGCCGTACGCGCTCTTCCAGCCCAGCCCCTGCTCGGCGAGTCCGGCGGCCTCGGGTGCCGGCCCGACCAGTGCCGCATCCCCGGCGCCGTGGCATTTGCCGAAGGTGTGGCCGCCACAGGTGAGCGCCACGGTTTCGTAATCATTCATCGCCATGCGCTCGAAGGTCTCGCGCACGTCGCGGCCGGAGCCGAGCGGATCCGGGTTGCCGCCCGGGCCTTCCGGGTTGACGTAAATCAGTCCCATCTGCACCGCAGCGAGCGGGTTTTCCAGGTCGCGTTCGCCGGTATAGCGTGCCTTGTCGTCGAGCCATTTTTGCTCGTTGCCCCAGTACACGTCGATTTCCGGCGACCAGATGTCCTCGCGTCCGCCGGCGAAACCGAAGGTCTTGAATCCCATCGACTCCAGCGCAACGTTGCCGGTAAGGACGATGAGGTCGGCCCAGGAGATGTTCCTGCCGTACTTCTGCTTGATCGGCCACAGCAGCCTGCGCGCCTTGTCGAGGTTGACGTTGTCGGGCCAGCTGTTGAGGGGGGCAAAACGCTGGTTGCCGTGGCCTGCGCCGCCGCGGCCGTCACCGGTGCGGTAGGTGCCCGCGCTGTGCCACGCCATGCGAATGAAGAAGGGGCCATAGTGGCCGTAATCCGCCGGCCACCAGTCCTGCGAGTCGGTCATCAGCGCTTCGAGGTCTTGCTTCACGGCTGCGAGGTCGAGGGTTTTGAATGCCTCGGCATAGTTGAAGTCTTCGCCCATCGGGCTGGCCTGCGGGGAATGCTGGTGCAGGATTTCTATTTGCAGCTGGTTCGGCCACCAGTCCCGGTTCGACGGACCACTCCCGGCTTTGTGAACAAACGGACATTTGCTTTCTGACATGACGCGCGCTCCTATCGGTATTTGAGTATTCGACTCCACAGCGGAGTTGATGCATTAAAGGCCATATCCATTCATTTGTCTCATGAATTGTCTAGAATGACGTCATTGATATTGACGATGGATCATCGTGACGCTGCAAGAACTCAAATACCTGGTGGCGCTGGCCGATCATGGCCATTTCGGCAAGGCGGCCGAGGCCTGTTTCATTACCCAGTCCACGCTGTCCACCCAGATCAAGAAACTGGAAGCGTTTCTCGGCATCACCCTGTTCGACCGCAGCCTCAAGCGCGTGACGCCGACGCCGACCGGACGCGAAATCCTCGCCGCCGCGCGCAATATCGTCGAAGAATCCGAACGCATCCGCGAGCTTGCCAAGCATGCGCAGGACCCGATGACGCGCACCATCCACCTCGGCGTGATCCCCACCCTGGGGCCGTATTACCTGCCGCACGCGCTGAGCCTGGTGCATAAAAAACATCCCGGTCTGCGCCTGCTGCTGCGCGAGGAAATGACGCCGCAAATCCTGGCGCATCTGAACGACGGCAAGCTGGATGCGGGCTTGCTGGCGTTGCCGGTGAACGACGACAACCTGCGCGTCGAGCCGCTGTTTTACGAGCCCTTTTTTGCTGCGCTGCCGGCCGGGCATGCGCTCGCCAAACACGCGACGCTCAAGGTGGCTGACATCATGAAAGAAAAGCTGTTGCTGCTGGATGAGGGCCATTGCCTGCGCGACCAGGCGCTCGACGTCTGCGGCACCGGCTCGCGCGGCCGCGAGGAAGTGCGCGCCACCAGCCTGGAAACGCTGCGCCAGATGGTGGGCATGGGGCTGGGACTCACCCTGCTGCCGGCGCTGGCGATCGGCGCCGGGCCGCGCATCAGCGAAAAACTGATCGAGATCCGGCCGTTCAAGTCACCGCCGCCGGGGCGCACCATCGGCCTCGCGTGGCGCAAGCGCGCGCCATTCCCCGAAACCTTCGAGCGCCTTGCCGCCACGCTCAAGGCCCATTTGCCCCCCGAAGTGGAGCCTGTCTGATATGTCCGACCTCAACGATCCGCGCGTATTTTTTGCCGCCGAGCGCACGCTGATGGCGTGGAACCGCACCGGCCTCACCCTGATGGCCTTCGGTTTCGTGCTCGAACGTTTCGGCCTGTTTCTGCACATGCTGCGGCAGGATGCGGGCGGCGCGGGGCGCGATATGTCGTTCTGGATCGGTGTCGCCTTCATCGTGCTGGCGTTGCTGGTGATGAGCTTTTCCATCGTCCAGTTCCGCCGCGTGCTGGCCACGCTGAAGCCCATTGAAATCCCCGCGCGTTACTGCACCTGGGCGGGCATGGCGATGAACCTGTTGGTAGTGGTGCTGGGGGCTGCGCTGCTGGCGTATCTGTTTTCGGAGCTTTAAGCGATTCCCGTGTCGACGCGCAGGCGAACGTTCCCTCCGGGCGGGCGTCCAGCCATGGCAGACGCACCATTTGTCCGTTGATCTCCAGCACGGCCGTGCCGTTTTCCACCGCCAGCACACGCGCCGCTTAGGTCGCCCACCTGGTTACCTGTGTGGCAGCACATGGCCCTGAGCACTCGTTCAGGTAGGCCGAGCGTAACGATCGGTTATCGGCCAAAAGCGACACTGGTCTTAAAACGTACTCTGATTGCTGTGCATCCAAGACCGGATACTGCGGAAACGAATTTGGGCGAAATGGGAGAACATATTTCGTTTCATTACGGAACGCATGAAACATTCTTTGTCATGGCGAGCCTTTGAAGAATTGGGGCGCCAAGTCACCTGATTCTGGACTGACCGGAGGTCTCCCCCCAGTGCCACAGCCCTGAGAAGGCCGAATGACAGCAGAGGCACAGTGCAAGAAGCCGGAAATTGCAACCCCGGATGAAATCGTAATGCCTGGTACAGGACTTGCATAAAGCTTTTTATCAATTTTCTTGATTGAAAAAAATGCTGCGCAAGCTGGTTTTGGCGTTGTCCTTGTTTTTAGGCTTACAGGCGACTGTGCATGCTCATTCCGATGCGTCAATGTTCGGCGCGCCTTCTGTAGGGGGCGAGCACCACGATCACCCTGTAGAGGCGGCTGTTCGTTATCCGGCCACGCTAACCTTTGACCCTCGCCATCTGGTCAATCTGGTGATTAAGATCAATGCGCGCATCAGCCGGCTGAACAATCTCTACGTGGGCAAGCGTGTAGCCCGGAATGAGGTGCTGGGCGAAATGGAGAGCGCAGAGCTTGAGACGGTGCAGGGTACCTATCTGGCCTTGTACGGCAACATGGACGCAGTGCGGTCGTTTTCCATGACCGGCAACGAGAAGCTTATCGATGCGCGCATGAATCTGACTTGGCGAGGCATGTCGGAGGATGACATCAAGCAGATGGAAAGCCGCCGCGAACCGTTAAAACGCATCCGTATCAAGTCTCCGGAATCCGGTTTCATCTATAGCCTGAACGTGGTCAACAACCAGATTCTCAACACAGGCGGTCAGGTCGGGCAGTACACCGCCTCCGGTACCACCATCCTCACGATCGCGCGCCCGGCGGCCATCCAGGTGGAAGCCAGCCTGCCGATCCGGGTAACGAGCAAACTCAAACCCGGGCAGCGAACCACTGTATATGTGGCCGATGCCCGCCGTGGCGAGGTGGCGATCCCGGCAGTCGTGCAGCAGATATTTGCTTTTGCCAATCCGGTCAATCAGCGTCAGCGTGTGCGGCTCAAGTTAACCGGCAACCCGCCTGACGGAGTGGCCTTGCCTGCTGGCCTGCAGACGAGTGTGAGCCTGGGGGAGCCTGATCATGCGCACTGAGCCGGCTGGACGTATTTCCACGCTATTTACATGGCGGAAACAATGGCAGCAGGGCATTGGCCTGTTGGCCCTCATCAGTGTCTGTGCAGCGATGACGTCCTTGGCGTTGGGGCATAGCGATCCGCGCATGTTCGGCCAGTCCGCCCCGGCGAAGGCTGCTCCGACGACGGAGCAGTCGTCGTCGGCAAAAGCGGCCGTCAGGGAGTTGAAGTTGCCGCCCAACGTGAAGGGTCGGGAAAACCTGTTCAGCCTGGCTCAGGTCCAAATCGGCCCGCAGACATCCATGATCAAGACCTACGGTCTGGTTGTTCCCAACAGTCAGGCCATGGTTGACGTGAACATCGCCGTCAGCGGTCAGGTGGTGGCGGTGTATCTGCGCGTGGGGGACAGCGTACGCAAAGGTCAGCCCATTGCTTCTGTATTCAATCCAGAGTTCATCACCACCCAACGAGGCTACCTCGAATTCCTCAAGAACGAGGAAAAGTTGCAAGTACTGCGCGAAGAGGGGCGCTTGCCGAACTACCTCAAGGATGCGAAGGAAAACCTGCGCTGGTGGGGCATGAATGACAAGCAAATTGCTGACCTGATAGAGCACGGCCAAGTCGTGGAGCACATCATTCTCGCTGCCCCCACCGATGGTTTTGTCACTGACCTGTTTGTGCAGCCTGGCTCCCTGGTCAACGCCGGCGACCGAACCATGAAGCAGTTCGTGCTGGTGGGTAAGGCGATAGCGCGGATGGTGGCTGCCAACTCCCCTCACTGGCTGGAAGGCTATGTTTTTCCGGACCAGCGGACGCTGTTGCGGCCCGGCTTGCCGGTGCGCATCAGTTTGCCCGACGGCAGTCAGCTGGAGCGTCACATCACCCAGGTGTTGCCCGTTGTGGACCCGGTCACCCAACGTGCGCGCTTTCTGGTGGATCTTGGCCAGACCCCGGCGGGGTTGGCGGTGGGCCAGACCGTGAATATCAGCTTGCAGTTGGGCAAGCGCACGGGCACCTGGGTTCCGCGTCAGGCTGTGTTGGGCCAGGCCCTTAGCCCGGTGGTGTATGTGCGGGTCGCCCCCGGCCGATATCTGCGCAAGCCTGTGGTGGTGCTCGACGAAACGCCCACGCTGCTGCAGGTGAAGGGGGTGGAGGCAGGAGAAAAAGTGGTGGTGGCTGGAAAAATGATGCTTGAAGGCCTCTATCGCATTTCGGCAGGACCCGGCGCGGACGCGGGTGACCACCCTCATGATCACTGACTTAACAACGGGCTGACATATGTTTGACTGGGCAATCCGATGGTCACTCAGGAACCGCATTACGGTGGTTCTGCTGTATCTGATTGTGGCCGGCGCGTCTGTCGTTGCGGCGCTGAACATGGCGGTGGACGTGTTCCCCGAATATGCACCGCCGCAGGTGCAGATCCAGACCGAGGTGCCAGGCTATTCCGCCAAGGATGTGGAGACGCTGGTTACCCGGCCGATTGAGGTCGTGCTGCAGGGCGCACCCTACATCGACCAGATCCGTTCCAACTCGTCGGTCGGGCTGTCGCGTATCACCATCGTGTTCAAGTGGGGCGTCGATATCTACCGCGCGCGCCAGATCATCCAGGAGCGCATGCAAGCTGTGCAGGGTCAACTGCCGTCCGGAGCCCAGACGCCACAGATGATGCCGGTGACTTCGGCGGTGAGCTGGCTGCTCAAATTCGGGCTAGTGGACTGGTCGGGCAGCAATCGCGAGCACGAACTGCGTACCCTGGTCGACTGGGACATCCGCAACCGGTTGCTGGCGCAACCCGGGGTGGCTTCGGTGGTCGCGGTGGGCGGCGGTGTGAAGCAGTACCAGGTGTTGCTGGATCCTCTGCGCATGCGCAAATACGGTGTATCTACCGACATGGTGACGCAGGCGCTACGCACCGCCAACCTGGTGGCGCCGGGCGGTTTTGTCTATCCCAGTTCCGAAGAGGAGTATTTCATCCGCGCTAACGGCAAGGTGGAAAGCCTGCGCGATGTGGCCGAGACGCTGGTCGTGATGCGCGACGGGCAGCCGATCCACATCGAGGACATCGCCGAGGTTCGCTTCGGCAGCGAAGTGAAACGGGGCGATGGCCAGATATTCGGCGGGCCGGCTGTGATTGGCACGGTGTCCAAGCTGTGGGGTGCGGACACCATGGAAACCACCCGCAATGTGGAAAAAGTACTGGCCAGCATGGCGGAGAACCTCCCCAAGGATGTGCAGCTGATCCCCAACGTGTTCCGCCAGGCTAGTTTTATAGAAGCCTCGATCGACAACCTGCGCGATGCGCTGCTGCATTCGTCCATCATCGTCGCCCTGGTCCTGCTGCTGTTCCTGTTCCGCTGGCGGCCGACGGTGATCAGCCTGATCGCCATTCCCACGTCCCTGATGGCGGGCGTGCTGGTGCTGTGGGCGCTGGATATCAGCATCAATGCACTTACTTTGGGGGGGCTGGTGTTCGCCATCGGCGAAGTGGTGGACGATGCCATCATCGACGTCGAGAACATCCTGCGCCGCTTGCGTGAGAACAAGCGGGCCACCGCGCCGTTGCCGGCCTTGGATATCGTCTACGAAGGCTCGCGGGAAATCCGCAACTCGGTGGTCTTCGCCACCCTCATCATCCTGGTGGCCTTCACCCCCATCTTTTTCCTGCAAGGCATCGAAGGCCGCATCTTCCAGCCCATGGCGATCGCCTACTTGGCCGCCATTGTCAGCTCGCTGATCGTGGCCATCACGCTGGTGCCGGTGCTGAGTTATTACCTGATGGGTAACGAGCAGCACGCGCGCGAATACGGACTGGGCCCAATCTCGGAATTTCTGCTGGCGCGCTACCAGCGTCTGCTTCAGCACTTGCTGGCGTGGCCGTTGCCGGTGGTCGCCAGTACGCTGGTGTTGCTGGTGGCGGCCGCGATCACCTTATCGGGACTGGGCCGCTCCTTCATTCCACCCTTCCACGAAGGCAATCTGGTGATCGCCACCACCATGATGCCCGGCACCTCGCTGGAGGAAAATCTGCGCATGGGCCGCGAGGTGGAAAAACTGATCGGCGAAATGCCCGAGGTCGCCAGCCTGGCGCAGCGCGCCGGCCGCTCGCGGCTGGATGAAGACGCCCAGCCGGTCAACTTCAGCGAATTCGACATCGCCCTGAAACCGGGTACTCCCAACGTGCCGGAAGTGATGCAACGCATCCGCGAGCAACTGGCGCAGATCCCGGGCATGTCGACCAACGTCTCGCAATTCATTACCCATCGGATGTCGGAAATCCTCTCCGGGGTGCGCTCCCAGGTGGCGGTGAAACTCTACGGCCAGGATTTTGCGGTGCTGCAGCAGAAACAGCAGGAGATCTATCAGGCGGTACAGGGCGTCGCCGGAATCGTCGATCTGCAGATGGAGCCGATGATCCTGGTGCCGGGCATGGAGGTGCATGTCAACCGGGCTGAGGCCGCCGCCTATGGGTTTACGCCCGGGGCCATCGTGGCCCAAGTGGAACAGGCGTTCAACGGCGTGGTGACCTCCAAAGTGCTGGAGCAGGACCGCACTTTCGACCTTTTCCTGCGAATCAATGAAACGGCCCGCGCCGACATTCGCACGCTGGGCGAGATGCCCTTGATCTCGCCAGAAGGCATGGTCGTCCCGCTGCGCGATTTGGCGCGATTCACCGCCGTGCAGGAACCTTACATGATCAACCGCGACAGTGGCGCGCGCCGCGCCGTAGTGCAGTGGAACACTGAAGGCCGTGACCTGGATAGTGTCGTGCGCGAAGCGCAGGCCCGTATCAAGGAAAAGGTCAAGCTGCCGCCGGGGTACGCGCTTGAGATCGGTGGCGATTTCGAGGGCCAGCAGCGCGCCACACGCAACCTGTTGATGTCTGGGGCCGCCGCACTGGTGCTGATGACGCTCATCATGTTCCAGGCATTCCGCAACTGGTCGCTGGTGTTGCTGATCATGCTCAACCTGCCGCTGGCACTGATTGGTGGCGTATTCGCTCTCGCCCTGGCCGGCGAGACCCTGAATGTCTCGTCCATGATCGGCATGGTGGCGCTGTTCGGAGTGGCAACCCGCAACAGCCTGCTGCTCATCTCGCGTTACCAGCACCTGATGCAGGCCCAGCCGCAACAGAGCCTGGCCGAAGTTGCCGTCAGGGGCGCGTGCGATCGCCTGGTACCGATCCTGCTGACCGCCTTCACGGCCGCACTGGCCGTGACTCCGCTGATTTT
>NCCT01000110.1 GCA_002279795.1 Hydrogenophilales bacterium 12-61-10 | reverse complement strand
AATAAAAAGTGGAAAAGTCGGTCGATAAGCCGGGTTCTGTCGTGGACAACCATTCCTCTAGGCCGGTCATTGCTGACCGGCTCCAGCCACCTACCCGCAGACTCAGCGAGCCGCTTCATCGCCTGCCTATTTGGTGTTGCTCCGGATGGAGGTTACCGCGTTTCACCGTAACTCAATACGCTCGTCTCTGTGGCCCTATTCCTCGCCTTGGCCGCCATGTCTTGCAACATGGCAGTTGCTGCGTCTGGCCGTTAGCCAGCATCCTGCTCTATGGAGCCCGGACTTTCCTCCCCCATTCATGCCCCCGAGGGTGCTTTCATGGCGGCGGTTGTCTGACCGGCTTTTCCGCTTGTAATTATAAGGTGATCGCGGTCACCCTTGTGGATATCCTGTCTCGCGTCAGACATGAAGGCTACGCAGTCTGCATTTTGATCATGCGCTTCATCAAATATTTTTATCGACGAATAAATTCCCTTGACGGTTATGTGGAATGGGCTAAAAACCGTTTATGGCTTTCACTTGTATGCTCGCTTTCGAGGTAACCCGTGATGAGAAGACGCTTGTATTTCATCCTCCCGGATGCCGTCAGTGCCCGCAGGATTCGTGACGCGTTGCTGCTCGCGCAGATCGAGAACGCGCATATCCATGTCATGGCCCGGGATGGCGTGCCCTTGAACGGTCTGCATGAAGCCTCGATTCTGCAATCCTCCGATTTTGTTCATGGCGCTGAAACCGGACTGGCAGTCGGCGGGGGCATCGGTATTCTGGCCGGGCTGGTTGCCGTGCTTTTTCCACCGGCCGGCGTCGACCTGCAGTTCGTGACTATTTTGATTACCGCATTGCTTGGCGCCGCTTTCGGTGCATGGATTGCCAGCATGGTCGCCAGTTCAATTCCCAACTCGCGGCTGAAAACCTTTGAATCGGCCGTTGCCGCCGGACGGATATTGATGATGGTCGATGTACCTGCCGGACGTGTCGACGAAATCAAGCAACTGATTGCCTCGCAGCATCAAGAAGCAGCAAGTTCGGGCATCGAGCCGACCATCCCCGCTTTTCCGTAACCGTCTCCTCACGCGCGATGCAAAATCGCGCGAACCTGGGAAGCGCTGGCTAGCTTCCACCAACGGCAGACCCAAAGTCTGCCGTTTTTATTTTCAGACTCAATCGCTCATATCACGCGCCAGCGGATCGTTTCACCCGCGCGCAACGGAACCAGCGGCAATTCGCCCATGCCGAGCTGTGGCGGCACCCCCCAGTTCTCGCGCCGCAGGGTTATCGAGTCCGAATTGCGCGGCAGGCCGTAGAAGTCCGCACCATAAAAACTGGCGAAGGCTTCCAGTTTGTCGAGTGCGCCTGCCGCGTCGAAAGCCTCGGCATACAGTTCGATCGCCGCATGAGCGGTATAAATGCCGGCGCATCCACAGGACGACTCCTTTGCACCCAGTGCGTGTGGCGCGGAGTCGGTGCCGAGAAAAAACTTGGGGTTGCCGGAGGTTGCCGCCGCAACCAGCGCCTGGCGATGCGTTTCGCGCTTGAGAACCGGCAGGCAATATAAATGTGGGCGGATGCCGCCCTGGAACATCGCGTTACGGTTGTACAGCAGGTGATGCACGGTAAGGGTCGCGCCAACGGTGGCGGGCGCCGTTGCGACAAACTCGGCCGCCTGGCGGGTGGTGATGTGTTCGAGCACGATCTTCAGGCGCGGAAAGTCGCGCATCAGCCGGGTGAGATGGCGCTCGATGAATACCGCTTCGCGGTCGAAAACATCGACCTCCGGGTCGGTGACTTCGCCGTGCAGCAGCAGCGGCAGGCCGGCTTCCTCCATCGCCGCAATGGCGGGATAGGCTTTGTTCAGGTCGGTGACGCCGGAGTCCGAGTTGGTGGTTGCGCCAGCCGGGTAGTACTTCACTGCGTGGATGAAACCGCTTTGACGGGCACGGACGATCTCATCCGGCGCGGTGTTGTCGGTCAGGTAGAGCGTCATCAAGGGCTCGAAGCTGCGATCTGCGGGCACGGCGGCAAGCAGGCGCTCCCTATAGGCGGCCGCGAGCGCAACGGTGGTGACCGGCGGTTTGAGATTGGGCATGGCGATGGCGCGGCCAAATACGCGTGCGGTGTCGGGCAACACGCTCGCCATCGCGGCATCGTCGCGGAAGTGGATGTGCCAGTCGTCAGGGCGGGTAATCGTGATCGTGTCGGTCATGAGAAGCGTGCTTATTGAGATTCCTGGGGTTTGCGGGCAAGGGACATTTGATACAGCTCGGCTTTAGGGCGCCCGGTTATTTTAGAAGCCAGCTTGGCAGCCAGTGTGGGCGGCAGCGCGTCCGCCAGCAGGTCGAGCACGCGCATCGCTTCGGCGTCGATGGCGACAGCGGCGGCGTGCGGCGGATGCACGATGACGACGAACTCGCCCCGCACGTTGTTGGCATCGGCCGCAAGCCAGGCGGTCGCATCGACCAGCGGCAGCGTAACGATCGTCTCGAATTTTTTGGTCAGTTCGCGCGCCAGTGTCACCAGTCGGGTGTTGTCGAGTACGGCAGCCAGATCCGCCACGGTTTCCTCGATGCGGTGCGGCGCTTCATAAAAAACCAGCGCAGCAGGGAGCGCGGCCAGTGTTTGTAGCTCGGTTTTGCGCGCGCCGGACTTGGGCGGCAAAAAACCATGAAACAGCCACTGCCCCGATTCAATTCCCGCTGCCGATAATGCTGTCACCACCGCTGACGCGCCGGGAATCGGCACCACGATCAAGCCGGCCGCACGCACCGCCGCGACCAGCCGTGCGCCGGGGTCGGACACGGCGGGCGTGCCGGCGTCGGATACATAGGCCACGGCTTCGCCCGCCACGATCCAGGCGATCACCTTTGCGGCAGCCTCGCGTTCGTTATGTTCGCGGATCGATACCAGCGGCTTGGAGATATCGAAATGCGCCAGCAGCTGCCCCGACACGCGGGTGTCTTCGGCGGCCACTCGATCCACACTGCGGAGCGTATCGAGCGCGCGCAGGGTGATGTCGCCGAGGTTGCCGATTGGCGTGGCAACGACGTAAAGCGCGGCGGGCAGGCGGTTATGATGCGGGCTATCTTTCATCCTTGATATTGTCGCAGATGTTGAAAACCCTGCTTGGGCAATCCGCCGAAGCGCGCGCCGAAGCGTTCCTGGTCAAGCAGGGCCTGGCTTTGGTCGCGCGCAACTGGCACTGCCGTTTTGGCGAGATCGACCTCATCATGCAGGACGGCGCAACGCGGGTGTTTGTCGAGGTCCGCCTGCGCAGCCGCAGCGATTTCGGCGGCGCGGCCGCCAGCGTGACGCCCGCCAAGCAACGCAAGCTCCTGGCCGCCGCGCGCCAGTATTTGAGCGCACTGCAAACGCTGCCGCCGTGCCGCTTCGACGTGGTGGCGCTCGATGGCAGCGGCGCGCCGGACTGGATCAGGAATGCGTTTGACGACGTGGGCTGACGGGAAGATGGGATAATCCGTGGATGGCTTTACACGACAGAATTTTGAGCCACTTCCAGATATCGGCACAGACCATTCTGGATGCGGCGGAAGCCCTTGCCCCGTCTATTGAGCAGGCCGCAAGGTTGATGGTTCACAGCCTGACCCAGGGCGGCAAGATCATGGCCTGCGGCAACGGCGGCTCGGCGGCGGACGCGCAGCGCTTCGTTGCGCAGATGGTGCATCGCTTTGAGCAGGAGCGCCCCGGGCTCGCTGCCATCGCGCTCACGACCGACAGTTCGACCCTGACTTCGATCGCCAACGATACGGCCTACGATCAGGTGTTTGCGCGCCAGGTCAAAGTTCTCGGGCAGCCGGGAGATATCTTGCTGGCGATTTCCACCAGCGGAAATTCGCCCAGCGTGCTGCAGGCGGTGGATGCGGCGCACACGCGCAGCGTCCACGTCATTGCGTTGAGCGGCCGCAGCGGCGGCCAGTTGGCGGAACGTCTGGTGGAAGATGACGTCCTACTCTGCGCGTTCGCCGAATCCGCTGCGCGCATTCAAGAAATACACCTGCTGACGATCCATTGCCTGTGCGATGCGGTGGACAGCGTTTTATTGGGAGTCGAGGAATGAACAAACTGATTTATCTTGCGCTGGCTGGCGTCATGGTTTCGCAATTGCAGGGTTGTGCGGCGGTGGTGGTCGGCGGCGCAGCGGTGGGCACATCGGCGGCACTGGATCGCCGCACCACGGGCGTCTATGTCGGCGATCAGGAAATCGAGCTGCATGCGCTGAACCGCTTGAGCAACGCCTATCCGCAAAAAGCCAACAGCATTTCCGCCACCAGTTTCAACCGTCAGGTTTTGCTGACCGGGCAGGTGCAGGATGAAGCCACCCGCAGCGGTGCGGTCAAGCTGGTGAAGGAGATCCCGGATGTGCGAACCGTGTTCGATGAACTGAGCGTGGGACAGGTTTCTTCGTTCTCCACCAAGGCCAGCGACACCACCATCACCAGCAACGTCAAAACCCGCATGCTCGGGGACGACAGGGTGCCAGGCAGCAAAATCAAGGTGGTGACAGAAGCTGGCGTGGTGTACTTGATGGGTCTGGTCACCCAGACCGAAGCCCAGGCCGCTACGGCAGTCGCGAGCTCGTCTACCGGCGTAGCCAAGGTTGTCACCCTGTTTGAAATCATCGACTGAGCAGCCGGCTTCGTGTGGCCAGGCTTAACCGGCATCTGAACGGCTTTTATGATTTACCGCGATCTGCGCGATTTCATCGTGCAACTGGAAAAAATGGGCGAACTCAAACGCATCAGCGTCGAAGTTGATCCCAAGCTGGAAATGACCGAAATTGCCGACCGCGTGCTGCGCGCGGGCGGCCCGGCGCTGCTGTTTGAAAATCCCAAGGGCCACAGCATGCCGGTACTGGCCAATCTGTTTGGCACGGTCAAGCGCGTCGCATATGGCATGGGTGAAGATGACCCGTCGCGGCTGCGCGAGGTGGGCAAGCTGCTTGCCTACCTGAAGGAACCCGAGCCGCCCAAAGGCCTGCGCGACGCCTGGGACAAATGGCCGGTGCTGAAACAGGTGCTGAACATGGCGCCCAAAGAGGTGCGAGGCGCGCCGTGTCAGGACATCGTGTGGGAGGGCGCAGATGTCGATCTGGCGCGGCTGCCGGTCCAGCATTGCTGGCCGGGCGACATCGCGCCCCTCATCACCTGGGGGCTGACGGTTACGCGCGGGCCGCACAAGAAGCGGCAGAATCTCGGCATTTATCGGCAGCAGGTGATCGGCCGCAACAAGCTGATCATGCGCTGGCTCGCGCATCGCGGCGGCGCGCTGGATTTCCGCGAGCATCAACTGGCGCATTCAGGCGAGCCGTTTCCGGTTGCCGTGGCGCTCGGCGCCGACCCGGCAACCATCCTCGGCGCGGTGACTCCGGTGCCGGATTCACTGTCGGAATATCAGTTCGCCGGCTTACTGCGCGGCGCCAAGACCGAAGTCACAAAGTGCCTGGGCAGCGATTTACAGGTGCCGGCATCGAGCGAGATCGTGCTTGAAGGTGTAATTCACCCGGGTGAGACCGCGCTGGAAGGCCCGTATGGCGACCACACTGGCTATTACAACGAGCAGGAAACCTTCCCGGTGTTCACCGTCGAGCGCATCACGATGCGGCGCGACCCGATTTACCACTCCACCTACACTGGCAAGCCGCCTGACGAGCCGGCTATTTTGGGCGTTGCGCTAAACGAGGTGTTCGTGCCGCTGCTG
>NCCT01000016.1 GCA_002279795.1 Hydrogenophilales bacterium 12-61-10 | reverse complement strand
GCACGCTCACATATCGCACATCGACCAGACTGACCGTATTGACACGCGGCCGGGCGATGAAACGCGGCGGCGCAGCCGGGTTGCCAGATTCAATGACGATGGGATGTCCTGCGCGTCCTGACAGATGGTGTAGCGGCAAACCCTGGTGGTAATCGCCGGGTGCCAGCAACAAACGGTCACCCGGCTGCAAGCGACGCAAGAGGCGACGGTAATCGTCCGGGTTCGCGTGGTAATCGATCGCCATGGCCGGGGCCGCCAGGCAAAAACTCAACAATGCCCAGACGATCCGCCGCATTCAATCCACCCTGTCAGGCGAGGGCAATCCGCTCCGCAACAAATCCAGTTTCCCGTAAAGCACACGCAACATGCCCGACACGCTCTGCCGCCCCGTATCCACCACGATGTCGGCAATTTCACGGTACAGCGGGTCGCGCTGCGCATAGAGTTCGCGCAACCGGGCCAGCGGATCGGCCGTTTGCAGCAGCGGCCGGCTGCGATCGTGGCGGGTTCGCTCGTGCAAATGCTCGGGCGTGCCACGCAGATAAATCACCATGCCGTTTTTACGCAGCCTGTCGCGGTTGTTGGGCGACAGTATGGCCCCGCCTCCCGTCGCCAGCACCACGCCCGACAAGGCGGTCAGTTCGGCAACCGCAGCCTCTTCGCGCTTGCGGAAACCGGCTTCGCCCTCGATTTCAAAGATGACCGGAATCTTGACGCCCGTGTGCGCCTCGATTTCATGGTCCGAATCGAAAAACTCGCACCCGTAATGCTTGGCCAGCAAGCGGCCGACCGTGGTCTTGCCCGCGCCCATCAGACCCACGAGATAAAGATTGTCTTGCTTGCTCATGGCGGCATTGTAATGGACGACCGGCCTGGCAGCAGGGATGGCAATCAGGGGAGCCGTCACGAAAAATGAACGAAAAAAAGCGCGGGACGAACCCGCGCTTTGAGTGCCTGCCCGATCAACGCAGCGACAAGCGTTCGTCGAGGATGCGTGGCGTCAGGAAAATAATCAGCTCGGTTTTGCTGTTCGACTTGGTTGTGGTCTTGAACAGCCATCCAAGCCCGGGGATATCGCCCAGAAGCGGCACCTTGCTGGTCGTTGCATTTTCGTCGCCATCAAAAATGCCGCCCAGAACCAGCGTTTCACCGTTACCCACACGCACCTGGGTCTTGATCCGTTTGGTGTCGATCGCGGGGTTATCGCCAATATTCGCTATCTCACGCACCGCATCCTTTTGAACCTCGACCGTCAGAATAATTGAGTCGTTGTTCAGGATTTGCGGGTCGACCAGAAGGCACAGGAAGGCGTCCTTGAACGTAACCGTGTTAACTCCACCCAATTGCGAAGGCGGAGTAATGTAAGGAATTTGCGTACCGTTCAGGATCACCGCCGGTTTCTGGTTGGTGGTCATCACACGCGGATTGGAAATCACCTTACCCCGGTTGTCTTCCTCCAGCGCCCGGATTTCAAGCTCAAGGAAATTACCGTTTGCCGCATCAATCAGAGTCGAAATAAAGGTAGGGGCACTTGCAGCAGGTAGTAACTGCCCACTACCAGAAAACTGACGCGTGGGTGTTGCGGCTGGGTAAGGCGGAACAGGTGCTGTATTGCTGTTTCGCGCTGCAAAATCCAACCGTGCTCCCAGATCACGGCTCCAGCCATCGGTCGCCACCACCACCCGCGCTTCGATCATGACCTGACGCGCAGGCACATCCAGACGGGTGAGCAGTTCACGCACCTCCTGGATCTTGCGCGGCGTATCGGTAATGATCAGCGTGTTGGTTTTGAGTTCATAAGTCGCACGGCCGCGCTTGGTCAGGACCTTTTGATCGCTATCGCCCTTGCCCTGCTGCGAAGCCTGCGCCACCGCGCCGCCACCCAAGCCCTCGGCCTGCGCCGAGCAGTTGACGCCCTTGCCAGCCGAGTTGAGGAAAGCGCCCATCGAGAAACCATACAACATGGTTTGCGCTTCATCGGCCCGCATGTAGTTGAGCTGGATGAATTCGGTCGTCAAAGGTTCCAGGTCGGCCACCGCTGAGCGGGCTTCGTACTCAAGCTTTTCCTTGGTCAGCAGTTCGTCCTTGGGCGCAATCCAGATCACGTTGCCGTTCTGGCGCTTGTCCAGGCCCTTGGTCTGCATGATGAGTTCAAGTGCCTGATCCCAGGGCACGTCTTTCAGGCGCAGGGTGAGGTTGCCGGTCACGGTGTCGCTGGCAATGATGTTGAGGCCGGTGAAGTCGGCGATGACCTGCAGCACCGAGCGCACTTCAACGTTCTGAAAGTTGAGGGAGAGTTTTTCGCCGGTGTATTTCACCTTGCCGTCAGCGGTTTTCTTCAGCGCATCATCGCTCTTCTTCACTTCGACAATGAAGTTGTTGTCGGTCTGGTAAGCCGAATACTCCCAGCCGCCCTTGGGCTGGATCACCATGCGGGTGTTGTTGCCCAGCTTGTAGGTTTCGATGATCTGCACCGGCGTGCCGTAATCGGCCACATCCATGCGGCGCTGCAAGGACTTGGGCAAGTCGGTGCCGATAAAATCAACCACCACGCCGCCGGCCTGCTGGCGGATATTGATGCCAGCCTGCGAATCGGAGAGTGTGGTGACGATGCGTGCCTCACCTGCTGCGCCGCGCCGAAAGTCGACTTCCCGGATGCTATGCGCTGCCGTGCCGGATACCGGTTCGGAAAAGCGCGGGTTGGCATTGACCGGCGCCACGCCCGAGCTGGTGTCACCCAGCGCGATCAGCAGCAAATTGCCGTCGATCGAAGCATCGTATTCAACCGATTTGTTGAGGTTCAGCACCAGGCGCGAACGCGTGCCGGCTTGAACCACGTTGACGCTGGTGAGCGGTCCGATATTGGCTTCCACGGTATTGCGCCCGAGGGCGTTTCCCGTATCCGGCAAATCGAGCGCGATGCGGGGCGGATTCCCGACGGTAAACCCGGCCGGAACCGCGGTCAGGGCTTTTTTGAGCTTGACCCTCACCACCACCTTGCCACCCGGCAGGGTGGTGGACTCGACGCTTTGCACCGCGTTGCTGGTGGGCGGCACGTCGGCAGCGCGCACGGCAAGCGGCAGCGCCAGGCTGGTTAGCAGGGCAAACCCGAACAGATGACGGGTCAGTTTCTGGGCAATCTTCGGCAATGCGTTCATGTCAGCCTCTTTATATTCAGTGCTACAAATCATTCTTGCAAAATCAGGGCGCTGGAGCGCTCGGCCCAATCACCGGCGCTATCCTGAACCGTTTCACGCAAACTGACTTCGCTCTCGCTGATCTGCGTGATCAAGCCAAAGTTCTGGCCCATGTAATTGCCTTTTTTAACGTGATAAATCGCGTTATCGGGGGTTTTCACCACGGCGTGAATGCTGCCATTCTTTGACAGCACGCCCACCATCTTCAAGGTTTCCAGCGAAAAGGCTTCGAGCGGCTCTCTCGGGCGGTTGAGATCGGGCTGCATCCCGCCGCCTCCGCCGGTCGACAGCTTCCTCGGCTTGAAGGGGTCGGGCAGATCGAACGCGTTGTAGGTAAACGGTTCGTAGACCTTTACTTCAGGCAGCGGCTCGATTTTGCCCTGCATATCCTTGCCGGTTTCGGCAACGAATGCGTGCAGGTCGTCCATGCCGCCACCGCCGCAACCACTCAAGCCCAACACCACGAATACCATCAGCAAGCGCTTCATTTGGGCTGCTCCTTGGATTGCTTCTTGCTCGCAATCACTTCTTCGTCATCCAGGTAGCGATAGGTTTTGACAACCGCATCCATGTTCAGCACCCCTTCCTTGCCGGGTTCCATGACGATGTCCTGCAGGGTCACGATGCGCGACAGCTTGGACACGTCGCTGACAAACGCCGCCGCGTCGTGATAGCCACCGGTGATCTTGACGCGAATTGGTGTCTCGGCATAAAACTCGGAGACCGTTTCGGCTTCGGGCCGGAACAACTCGAACTGCAGGCCACGGCCCAGACCCGCCTGGTTGACGTCGGTAATCAACGCGTCCATTTCCTGCTTGTTCGGCAACTGTTTCAGCAACGCGCCAAACGCCTGCTCAATGTCGGCCAGCTGTTTGGTGTAGGCCTCCAGATTGATCGCCTGGACTTTTTTGGTGGTGAATACGCCACGCAGCTCGGTTTCCTTCTGCTTGCTCGCATCCAGCGTTTCCATGCCGCCCCGCCAGTCGAACCACCAGCCTGCGGCAACGATCGCCACACACAGAATGGCCAGCGCAACCAGCTTGCTCGGCAATGGCCAGTCGGCCAGCGTTTTCAAATCAAGTTTGTTGATATCGTCAAGGGTCATGCTTTGCCCCCCTTATCGGTTGCGTCATCAAGCTGCTGACGCGTTTGCTTCACCGTCAAAACAAACTCGTTAGCCCGCATGTTGTTCACTGTGGCGGATTTGATTTCAACCAGACCGGCCGACTCGAACCAGGGCGAGTCATCCAGTGCGCGCATCAAGGTGGAAACACGTGCGCTTGACTGGGTGTAACCCGAGATCGTGACCACATCGCCCGCTTGCTTGAAGGACTTGAGGTACAGGCCTTGGGGCAGCAGACGGATCATTTGGTCGAACAGGTGGACGACTTCGGTGCGGTTGGATTGCAGCGTTTCGACAACCTGCTTGCGCGCCAGCAAAGCCTGGGTCTGTTCGCGGATTTTCTTGATTTCGCCAATCTGGCTATCCAGTTTGGCGATTTCCTGCGTCAGAAAAGTGTTGCGTGCATCCTGATTCGACTGCCGGGCAGCAATGACGGCATGCCCCAGGATGACGCTCACAACGCCGACAGCCACGGCAACGCCAAGCAGAACGGTGAACTGGCGGCGGCGTGAGGCACGTGCCAGTTCGCGGTGGGGGAGAAGGTTAATGCGGATCATTGTGGGTCAAACCTCCGCATGGCAAGGCCACAAGCAACAAATAGGGAAGGTGCATCGGCGGTCAGCGCCTGGGGCCGGATCTTGGCGCCGACAGCCATGTTGGCAAACGGGTTGACCACCATGGTGGGGGTTCCGGTACGCTGGGCAACGACTTCGTCGATGCCCGGAATCATCGCGCCGCCGCCCGCCAACAGAACCTGGTCGACCTTGCGATACTGGGTGGAGGTCGTGAACAACTGCAATGCGCGGCCAATTTCCATCGCCAGCGTTTCGCTGTAAGGCTGCAAGACTTCCATGTCGTAGCTTTCGGGTAGCGTGCCCTTGCGCTTGGCATTTTCAGCTTCTTCACTGCTCATGCTGTAGCGACGTGCGATCTCATTGTTGAGCTGGCTGCCGCCAAACCCATGCTCGCGCAGGTAGACCGAATCATTGTCGTGCAGGATATTGATGTGCATGTTTTGCGCGCCCACATCGATGATGGCCACGGTGATCCCGGCACCTCCGCCGGGCATCAGATGCGCTATCTGTTCATAGGCGGTTTGCGTTGCATACGACTCAACGTCCATGATCAACGCCTTGAGGCCGGCTGCTTCCACGGCTGCCACCCGATCCTCGACCTTTTCCTTGCGCGCTGCGGCAAGCAGGACTTGCACGTCATCGGGGCTGCCGGGAGAGGGACCCAGCACCTGAAAATCCAGGTTCACCTCGTCCAGTGAAAATGGGATGACCTGATTGGCCTCGGCTTCAACCTGATTTTCCAGATCGATGCCACTGAGGCTGGCCGGCGCGAGGATTTTCTTCGTGATCACGGCAGACGAAGGCAGCGCCAGCGCCACGTTCCTGACCCGCGAACCCAAGGCTTTCCAGGCGCTTCGCAAGGTGTCGGCCACCTGGTCGAGATTGGCGATATTGCCACCCATCACTGCATCCTTGGGCAAGGGTTCGATCACATAGCGCTCGACCCGCAGCATCCCTTTGCCGGCATCAGACAACTCGACCAGCTTGATCGCAGTCGTGCTGATGTCCAACCCCAGGATGGGCAGCCCCTTGGCGGACAACCAATCTAGATTGATATTCAGGTGCAAGAGTTTTTCCTTTACGCTTCTGTGGGTTGGCGCTTTTTCTTATTACTTTTTTTAAAAGCTAGCAACAACACACGGTTTTTAACAGCTTTTCCCCGCCCACAAGGCGGGCACTCAACATCTGTATCCAATTTCCAACACCACTAACGCCTATAATCGGCGGAAACTTTAGGCTTGTATAAAAGGGATCGGATGTTTTCCAAATGGTGGCATTACGCACTGGCACTCGTTATTAGTCTTGGCGTCGTCGGCACAGCACTAGCCGGCCTGGCCGCCGCCCTGATCTACCCCAATCTGCCTCCGCTCGAGGCCCTGACCGACTACAAACCCAAGCTGCCGTTGCGCGTCTATACAGCTGACGGCGCCCTGATCGGCGAGTTTGGCGAAGAGCGACGCGCCTTCATCGCGATCGACAAGGTGCCGGCCTACATGAAGCAGGCCATCGTTGCCGCCGAGGACGAACGCTTTTATCAGCACGGCGGCGTGGATACGCTGGGCATTCTGCGCGCAGCGGGATCCAATCTGCTGTCCGGTGGCGCCAAGGAGGGTGCGTCGACCATCACCATGCAGGTGGCGCGCAACTTCTTTTTGTCGAACGAAAAAACCATGACCCGCAAGCTGTCCGAAGCCATGCTGGCGATGAAGATCGAGCACAGCCTGTCGAAGGACAAAATCCTTGAGCTCTACATCAACCAAATCTATCTCGGCCAGCGCGCCTACGGCTTTGCAGCCGCAGCGCGCACTTACTTCGGCAAACCGTTACAGGAACTGTCGCTGGCTGAATTCGCCATGCTGGCCGGATTGCCCAAAGCCCCTTCTCGCTACAACCCGGTGGTGAATTTTCCGCGCGCCAAAACCCGCCAGGAATATGTACTCAAGCGCATGGCCACGCTGAAGTTCATCGACGAACCGACCCGCCAGGCGGCAGTGAAGCAAAAGCTGGTGATACGCCAGGAGCGCCAGCGCACCAGCGTTGATGCGGATTTTGCTGCTGAAATGGTGCGTCAGGCCCTGTTCGAGAAATATGGCGAGTCGATCTACAGCTCGGGCTACAAGGCTGTCACCACCTTGCGCAGCGCGCAGCAAATGGCAGCCAACCAGGCGGTCTGGCAAGGCATTGCCGATTACGACCAGCGGCATGGCTATCGCGGGCCGGAAAAATCCATTCCGCTCCCGGATGACAAAGAAGCCCGTGTAACGGCGATCACCCATGCGCTGGAAGAACTGGCACCCGTCAGCGACATGCAGCCGGCTGTGGTCATTAGCGCGACCCCACAATTGATTCGCGCCCAGCTGCGTGACGGCGAAGTCGCCGAGATCGGCGGCCACTCGCTCAAGTGGGTGGCGAACTGGATGGCGGGCAAAAAAGGGCGGAAGCTGACGGCGGGCGCGGTGGTCCGCGTCCAGGCAACGGGAAAGTCGAAGTCGTGGCGCCTGGTGCAGCTGCCCGAGGTGGAGGCCGCCCTGGTTGCCCTGAACCCGAAGGACGGCGCCATTACCGCACTGGTCGGCGGATTTGACTTCAACCGCAACAAGTTCAACCACGTCACGCAAGCCTGGCGCCAGCCCGGTTCGAGCTTCAAGCCCTTCATCTATTCCGCCGCGCTGGAAAAAGGCTATACCCCGGCGACGCTAATCAACAACACGCCGTTGACGCTTGCCGCCGAAGAAGCCGGTGGCACCGCCTGGGAGCCCAAGAATTACGACGGCAGCAGCAGCGGCCCGGTGCGGATGCGCAGTGCGCTGACCAAATCGCTCAACCTGGTATCGGTGCGGATTCTGCAAGGCATCGGGCCGTATTACGCGCGTGACTACATTCGCCGCTTCGGCTTCGATCCGGCCCGCCATCCGCCCTATCTCACCATGGCGCTGGGGGCCGGCAGCGTCACCCCGCTGCAGCTGGCGGCTGGGTACGGCGTATTCGCCAACGGCGGTTTTGGGGTCAAGCCCTATCTGATCGAAAAAGTGACCGACAAGGATGGCCGCCTGCTGATGCAGGCCAGCCCGCAAGTGGTCGGCGGCAAGGCGCCGCGGGTCATCGACCCACGCAATGCCTGGTTGATGACGTCGATGATGCAGGATGTGGTGCGATACGGCACCGCCGCGCGTGCCGGTCAGCTGGGACGCAGCGATCTGGCCGGCAAGACCGGCACCACCAACGATGCACGCGACACCTGGTTTGCGGGTTACACCCCTGATCTGGTGGCCATTTCGTGGATGGGTTACGACCAGCCGAAATCGCTTGGGCGCGGCGAAACGGGCGGGCAAACGTCGCTGCCGATCTGGATCAAGTTCATGGGCTCGGCGCTCAAGGGCGTGCCCCAAAAAACCTGGGCCATGCCGTCGGGCATCGTCACCGCGCGCATCAACCCGAACACCGGCAAGCGCGTGGTGCCCGGTTTGGCCGATGAATTGATGGGGCTCCTGACTGAAGCGCCATCACCCGGCATCACGGAACACTTCTACCAGGAATTCGTACCGGCCGACGATAGCACCGTCGAACCCGCTGCAGACCCGGAGGCGCCAGTCGACCCTGGCAACCAGGAAGCCGCCGAACCCGGACCGTTTGAATGAAGAACCAGGACATGCGCCGCCGCATCGCGCATGCGGCGGCACGCATCCTGGCCGAAAACGGTGCGCCTGATTACGGCAGCGCCAAGCGCAAGGCTGCGCGCCAGCTCGGGGCGCCCGACAGCGGCAGCCTGCCCGACAACCAGGAGGTCGAGGATGCCTTGCGCAGCTACCAGTCCCTGTTCCAGGCGGACGAAACCCGCTCGCTGCTGCGCTTGCTGCGGCAAACAGCGATCGAGTACATGGAACAGCTGGCCGCGTTCGACCCGCATCTGACCGGCTCGGTGCTCAATGGAACAGCAGGGCCCCATGCCGACATCAACCTGCAACTGTTTACCGACGAGCAGAAAGAACTCGAGTTTCTGCTGATGCAGCTCCCCGCGCCCTACCAGGCTGGCGAATACCGGCCGGCCGACAACGCGGCACAGGTCTACCCCCGCTTTCTGATCAACGATCCCCGCGCGCCGGTTGATCTGGTCGTTTACCCTGCGGCAGAATTGCGCAACATGAAGCGGTTACAGGCAGATGGCAGCCCGCGCCGTCTGCGCTTACCCCTGGTCCGGGAGCTCGCCTGATCCGGCAGCCACGCCAGCACTGGCATGATTGCTGCTGATACGAACACCATATAACGCACCCGAGTTCTCACCGTGATCCGCTTTTTCCGGCACTACGTCCCGCTGAATGTCCTGATGCTGCTCATGATCGAAGCCGCGATACTGAGCGGCGCCATCTATCTGGGCGTCAGCGCGCGCTTTCTCGACTTCGGCGTCACCCCCGACAAGCTCGTGCCCTTGTTCCCCAAGGCCCTGACGTTCACCACCGTCATGCTGGGCCTGATGACCGCCAGCGGCCTGTATGCGTCGGAATGGCGCGGCGGCATTCGCGCCCTGCTACAGCGGCTGGGCCTGAGTTTCGGTCTGGGGCTGATCACCATGAGCCTGCTGTTTTATCTGTTCCCCACGCTGCTGCTCGGCCGCGGGGCATTCCTGCTGTCGTTTGGCCTGGCGCTGTGCGGCATCCTGCTCAGCCGTGCGTTATTCATACACTGGACGCAGGTGGGCGCGCTCAAGACCCGCACGCTGGTCATCGGCACCAGCAGCCGCGCCGCGCATATCGAATCCCTGCTGTCCAAGCTCGGGCACGCCAGCAACACCCAGATCGTCGGCTACCTGCCGATGAGCGGGAGTCATCATTTCGTCAATCATGATCGTATTCTCGACACCACCGAGCCGCTTCCCGAACTGGCCGAGCGGCTGCAAATCAGCGAAATCGTCATTGCCGTGCGCGACCGCCGCGGCGGCGGCATGCCCGTACAGGAACTCCTGCAGTGCAAGCTGCGTGGCATCCGGGTCCTTGAGCTGTCGAATTTTTTTGAGCGGGAAAACGGTCATTTGCAGCTCGATTCGATGAATGCCAGCTGGATGATCCTGTCCGAAGGCTTTGACCAGGGCATGCTGCGCGATACCGTCAAGCGCCTGTTCGATCTGATCATCAGTGCAGCCATGTTGACGGTCACGCTGCCCATCATGGCTTTGACTGCTCTGCTAATCAAACTGGAAAGCCCGGGGCCGGTGTTGTACCGTCAGGAGCGCGTCGGTCAGGGCTGCCGCAATTTCACCATCCTCAAGTTCCGCAGCATGTGCGTCGACGCCGAAAAGGATGGAAGGCCGCGCTGGGCCGGGCAGAACGACAGCCGCGTCACGCTCACCGGCCGCTTCATCCGGCGCACCCGCATCGACGAACTGCCGCAGATTTTCAACGTGTTTTTTGGCGACATGAGCTTCGTCGGCCCGCGCCCGGAACGCCCCTATTTTGTGCAGGACCTGACCCAAAAAATCCCTTATTACGGCGTGCGCCATACGGTCAAGCCCGGCATCACCGGCTGGGCACAAGTGCGCTACCCCTATGGCGCGACCGACGACGACGCCATGCACAAGCTGCAATACGACCTCTATTACGTCAAGAATCACAGCCTGTTCCTCGACTTCATGATCCTGTTCCAGACCGGGCAAGTCGTATTGTGGGGCAAGGGCGTACGCTGAGCGTGCGCTGCCGGTCGCGCATATGCCTGATGCTCCACTGATTCTGGCCGCTGTCGGGTATGGACTGACGGCGCTGGCCTATCTGGCCCTGTCCGGACTGATCGTCGCCAGCTGGCGGCAGCGCGCCCAGGGCCGTCTGCTGGTGCTCGCCACCGTGCTGAGTGCGGCTTGGGGCATGCTTTCAACGTTCACCGCGGTCGGCTGGCTGCCGCCGCAACTCGGGTTGATGGCCGAAATCGCACGCAATGGCGCCTGGATCGGCCTGCTGCTCTACATCCTGCACCTGCGGCTGCCGCCGGGCACTCCCCTCCCCGCTCCGCTGCGCCTGATCGGAATAATGAGCGCTGCAATCGTTTCGGGCCTGTTGCTGATCAGTGTCTTCCCTGCCGTTGCCGCCATGCTCAACCTGCCGCTCCGGGGGCTGGGCACCATGGGAATGGTGCTGCTCTCGGTGATCGGGCTGGTGCTGGTCGAGCAGGTCTATCGCAGTTCCCGCCCGGAAGACCGCTGGGCCATCAAGTTTCTCTGCCTGGGTCTCGGCGGACTGTTTGTCTACGACTTCTATCTGTATGCCAACGCCACCCTGTTCGGCACAATCGACCTGCGGGTATGGGCCGCGCGCGGCTACGCCGCCGCCCTGATCACCCCGCTGATAGCCGTCTCCGCCGCCCGCAACCCGCAGTGGGCCGCGCCGGTCGGATTGTCGCGCAGCATGGCCTTCCATACCGCCAGCCTGCTGGCTGCCGGCGTCTATCTGCTGCTGATGGCCAGCGCGGGATATTACCTGCGCCTGTTCGGCGGCGAGTGGGGCGATGTGGTGCAGACCGTGTTCATTTTCGCTGCCGCCCTGCTGCTGGTGCTGCTGATGTTTTCCGGCACGTTGCGCGCGCGCCTGCGGGTGTTTTTATCCAAGCACTTCTTCAGCTACCGCTACGACTACCGCGAAGAGTGGCTCAAATTCACCCGTACCCTGACCGAAGGCCGACCCGGCGAACAGCTGTGCGAACGCGCAGTCGAGGCCCTGGCCAAGCTGCTCGAAAGCCCCGGCGGCGCGCTGTGGATGCGCGAAAGCCCAGGCAGCTACCAGCGCGTCAGCCACTGGAACTGGGCCGACATTCAGGGCGCCGAGCCGGCAGACTCCGAATTCGTGCAATGGCTCACCCGCACCCAGTGGGTGATGGATCTGGACGAAATGCAAACGCGCCGCGATCTCTACGGCGAGCTCAACGCCCCCGCCTGGCTGCAGCAGGCCGCCGATGCCTGGCTGGTGGTGCCGCTGCTGCTGCACGACGAACTGCTGGGCTTTATCGTGCTGAAGCATTCGCTGGGCAAGATCAGTTTCAACTGGGAGGTCAGCGACCTGCTCAAAGTTGCGGCGCGTCAGGCTGCGGCGCATCTGGCGCAAATGCGCGCATCCAACGAGCTCATCGTGGCGCGCCAGTTCGAGTCGTTCAACCGCACCACCACCTTCGTCATTCACGACCTGAAGAACCTGGTCGCGCAACTCTCGCTGCTGCTGGCGAATGCCGAAAAACACAAGGACAACCCCGAATTTCAGGCCGACATGCTGGACACCGTGGATAACGCCGTCACCCGCATGAACAAGGTGCTCAGACAATTGCGCCGCGACGGCAATGCAACCCGCAACCACCCGGTCAGCCTGACCGACATCCTGAACGAGGCCGTGGCCAGCAAACAGGCCTTCAAGCTGCGCCCCGTCCTCGATCTGCCGCCCGCTCCGCTGCGGGTGCGCGCCGAGCCCGAACGCCTGACCCGCGCGATCGGCCACCTGCTGCAGAATGCGCTGGAAGCGACCCCGTCCAACGGCAGCGTCACGCTGCGCGCATTCGAAGAGGCCGGGCAGGCCATCATCGACATCACCGACACCGGCAGCGGCATGGACGACGACTTCATCCGCACCCGCCTGTTCCAGCCCTTCGACTCGACCAAGGGCGCGGGCATGGGCATCGGCGCCTACGAATGCCGCGAAACCCTGCGCGCGCTCGATGGCAACATCGAAGTCAGCAGCACGCCCGGCCAGGGCACCCGCTTTCGACTCCATTTACCGCTCGACAACGACCTTGAAGGAGACGCCGCATGAGCGACGCCAAACCCAAAATTCTGCTGGTGGAAGACGACCCCGGCCTGCAAAAGCAGCTCAAGTGGAGCCTGGCCGATTACGAACTGGTGGTCGCCGACGACCGCGACAGCGCCATCGTCCAGTTGCGGCGCCACGAACCGGCGGTGGTGCTGCTCGACCTCGGGCTGCCGCCCGACGCCGATGGCGCGACCGAGGGACTGGCCACACTGCAGCAAATCCTGGCGCTGGCTCCGGCCACCAAAATCATCGTCGTCACCGGCAATCTGGATCGCGGCAACGCCGTTCAGGCAGTCCGCCTCGGCGCCTACGATTTTTTTCAGAAGCCGTTCGATCCCGACATCCTGGCGCTGATGATTGCCCGCGCGCTGCACCTGCACGCGCTGGAGTACGAGAACCGCATGCTGCTCGCCAAACAGAGCGGATCGGCGCTGCGCGGCCTGATCACCAGCAGCGACTCGATGCTCAAAATCTGCCGCACCGTGGAAAAAGTCGCCCCGGCCAATGTCACCGTGCTGCTGCTGGGCGAGTCCGGCACCGGCAAGGAAGTACTGGCGCACGGCGTGCACGACCTGTCGCCGCGCGCCGGCAAGCGCTTCGTCGCGATCAACTGCGCGGCGATTCCCGACACGCTGCTGGAGTCCGAGCTGTTCGGCTACGAAAAAGGCGCCTTCACCGGCGCGGCCAAGCAGACGACCGGCCGCATCGAATACGCCAACGAAGGCACCCTGTTCCTCGACGAAATCGGCGATTTGCCGCTGCCGCTGCAAGCCAAGTTCCTGCGTTTTTTGCAGGAGCGGGTGATCGAACGACTGGGCGGGCGCGGCGAAATTCCGGTCGACGTGCGCGTCGTTTGCGCCACCCACCGCGACCTCGCCGGCATGATCAAGGAGGGCAGCTTCCGCGAAGACCTGTACTACCGGCTGTCCGAAATCACCGTCCAAATCCCGCCGCTGCGCGAACGCCCCGGCGATGCCGTGCTGCTGGCGCAGGCGTTTCTCGAGCGCAACGCGCAGGAGCTCAACCGCAGTATTCGCGGTTTCAGTTCCGACGCCCTGAATGCGCTCGAAGCCCACACCTGGCCAGGCAACGTGCGCGAACTGGAAAACCTGGTCAAGCGCGCCACCATCATGGCCGACGGCACCCAGATCACCGCCGCTGACCTCGGCCTCGAAGCGGGCCATGCTGATCCGCAGCCGCTCAACCTGCGTCAGGCGCGTGAAAACGCCGAGCGCCAGGCCATCAGCCGCGCGCTCGCGCAAACCGATCACAGTGTTGCGCAGGCCGCCGAACTGCTCGGCATCACGCGCCCCACCCTGTACGACCTGATGACCAAAGTCGGCCTGAAATAAGCCCTCTGATCTTTCTATCCACCACTGGAGCCTCCATGTCCCCGTTACGCCCCGCCTCGCGCCTGCTGCTGACCCTGGTTCTAAGTGCGGGTCTATTGACCGCGTGCGGCGGCGAGGACAGCGCCACGCTGGTGAAACAAGCCCAAACCAAGCTGGCAGCCGGTGAGTACAAGGCCGCGATGATCCAGCTCAAGAACGCCATCGAGCAGGATGAGAACAACGCCGAGGCGCGTCTGGAACTGGGCAAGCTGTATCTCACCCAGCTCAACCTGGCGAGCGCGGAAAAGGAGTTTCGCCGCGCCCGTGATGGCGGCATCCCCGCCAGCACCGTCAACCCGCTGATTGCGCGCACGCTGCTGATGCAGCAGGACTATCAGCGCGTGCTCGACGAATTGCCGCTGCCCGACGACGCCAGCCCGAATGCCGCCACCCTGCTGGCCCTGCGCGCCTCCGCCGAGCTCGGGCTGCGCCGCCCGGACGACGCGCGCAAAACACTGCAGCATGCGCTGCAAATCACGCCCGACAGCGCCCAGGTTCACCTGACACTGGCCCAGCTGGCCCTGGCGGACAAAAACCTCGCGCAGGCAACCCTGGAAATCAATCAGGCGCTGCGGCTCGACCCCGGGTTTCAGGACGCCTTGATCCTGAAGGGCAACCTGTTGCGCGCCAGCGGCAAACCCGACGAAGCGACGGCGGCCTACCGCGAAGTCGTTCGCCTGAACCCGCAAAACAGCGATACCCGGCTCGCGCTGGCGAGCATGGCCATCAACCAGAACCGGCTGGCCGACGCCCGCAAGGAAGTCGATGCGGCGCTGAAAGTCACGCCCAATAGCCTGCAGGCGCGCTACACCGAGGCGCTGATCGACTTTCAGGAAAAGAAGATCGAACGCGCGCGCGACCGCCTCGCGGCCGTCCTCAAGACTGCGCCCGATTTTGTCCCGGGCCTGCTGCTCGGCGGTGCAATCGAATTTGCGCTCGGCAACATGCAGACAGCGGAATCGCATCTCAATAAAGTCGTCAAGGTCATGCCGGACAACCGCTATGCGGTCCGCCTGCTGGCCGCCTCGCAACTTCGCCTCGGCCGTCCGGACGACGCGCAACGCACGCTGGCCGCATCGCTCAAGTCGGGGCAGGCCGACGCCGGCGTGCTGGTGGTGGCCGGCGAAATCGCGCTGGCCAAAAAGGACTTCGCCCAGGCTTCGCGCTACTTCGAGCAGGCCGCCCAGCTCAGCCCCGGCAACGCCGACATCCGCACCGAACTCGGGATCGCCCGTCTGGCGCAAGGTGATAGCCGCGCGCTGGCCGACCTGCAAGGCGCAGCAGGAATGGCAGGCGCCGGCAATCGCGCAGACACTGTCATCATTCTCGACCAGCTCAAGCGCAAACAGTTTGACGCCGCGCTGGCCGGCATCGACACACTGGAAAAGAAACAAACCGTTTCTCCCGTGACCTGGAACTACCGGGGTGCGGCCTACCTCGGCAAACAGGATCCAGCGCGTGCGCGCGACAGCTTCAGCCAGGCGCTCAAACTCGACCCTGCGTTTTTCCCCGCCGCCGCCAACCTGGCGCAACTCGACCTGCAGGACAAACAGCCTGCCGCCGCCCGCCAGCGTTTTGAGAGCGTACTGAAAGCCGATCCCAGGCATCTCGACGCCATGCTCGCACTGGCCGACCTCGCCCAGCGCAGTCAGGATAAAAAAGCCCATGTCGCCTGGCTGGAAAAGGCCGCCAGCCTCCACCCTCAAGCGCTACAGCCGCGCATTGCGCTGGCGCGCCACCTGCTGGCAACCGGCGACAAGAACAAGGCGCTGGCCGTCGCCCGCGAAGCCGTCAATGCGCAGCCAGACAGCACTGCCGCACTGGACCTGCTGGGCAGCACCCAACTGGCGCTGGGCGACACCGCCAACGCATTGAACAGCTTTGGCAAACTGGCGGAACGCCAGCCTGGTCAGGCCGTGCCGCTGGCCAAACTGGCAACCGCACAAGTTGTCGCCAGGGACTACGCAGCGGCACGCAAAAGCCTGCAGGCCGCCCTTCGACTCCAGTCTGACTTGCTGGATGCACAAGCCATGCTGGTCAGCCTCGACATTCAGGGCGGGCGTCTGGACGAGGCGCTCAAGCAGGCCCGCCAGGTGCAACAGCAAAAACCTGCCAACCCGTCCGGCTATCTGCTTGAAAGCGATGTTGCGTATGCGCGCAAGGATTTCCCCGCAGCCCTGGCCGCGCTGGAACGGGCGTACGCGCTGGCGCCTTCAGGCACCTTGCTCATCCGTCAGTTGAAAGTACTCGCCGCCATGCAGCGCCCGGAAGAGGGCGAAAAACGCCTGACAGACTGGCTGGCCAAGCAGCCCAACGATGCCAACAGCCGTGCGGCGCTGGCCGAAAGCCTGCTCAAGCGCAAACAGTTCGCTGCAGCGAGCGAACAGTACTGGCTGCTCAACAGCAGCACGCCCAACAATCTGCTGATCCTCAACAACCTTGCCTGGACACTCGCAGAAAGTGGGGACACGCGCGCAACAAGCATCGCCGAACAGGCGCTCAAGCTGGCGCCGGACAATCCGGCTGTGATGGATACGCTGGGCTGGATTCTGGTACAGCAAAAACAGCCCGCACGCGGGATCAAGCTGTTGCAACAGGCGCTGGCGAAAGCACCCGATGCCGCCGAAACCCAGTACCACCTGGCGGCGGCCTATGCGCAGTCGGGCGATCGCGTGCGGGCACGCAGCGAACTCGAACGCCTGCTGGCGAACGGTCTGGCGTTTCCGCAGGAAGCGGACGCGCGCGTCCTGCTCAAGCAATTGCAGGCTGACGCGCGCTGATCCGCGGCGTTACTTGCGCAGGCTGTCGCGGATCTCGCGCAGCAGCACCACATCTTCCGGCGTGGCAGGCGGCGCAGCAGGCGCTTTGGCTTTCTTCAGCCGGTTGATCTGGCGTACCAGCATGAACACGATGAAGGCCAGGATGATGAAGTTGAGCAGGATGGTGAGGAAGTTGCCATAGGCAAACACCGGCACGCCGGCTTTTTTCACTTCCGCCAGCGTCATGACGACACCCTGCGGCACGCTACCCAGCGCAATGAACATATTGGTGAAATCAAGGCCGCCGAACAGCGTGCTGGCGAGCGGCATGATGAGGTCGTTGACGATCGAGTCGACGATCTTGCCAAAGGCCGCGCCGATGATGACGCCAACCGCCAGATCCAGCGCATTGCCCTTGACCGCAAACTCTTTAAATTCAGACATGAAGCTCATTTTTTCTCCCCTAGTTTGAACGAAACTACCGCTGTCATTGTAGATGTACAGGCGGTTTTTCTCCAGCCTTCATGTAATTTCTCATCTGCTTGGTGGGTGTTCCCGACACGGGTAAAATCCCCCTCCTTATGCGTATCGGCTCCCACCTCCTCAAAAACCGCCAGATCGTCGCCCCCATGGCCGGGGTGACCGACCGGCCGTTCCGCCAGCTTTGCAAAAGGCTGGGCGCGGGCATGGCGGTGTCCGAGATGGTGACCTCGAACTCGCTGCTGTACGGCTCGGCCAAAACCGCGCGGCGCGCCAACCACGAAGGCGAGGTCGATCCGATCAGCGTGCAGATCGCCGGCGCCGATCCGGCGATGATGGCGGAAGCCGCACGCCACAACGTCGACCGCGGCGCGCAGATCATCGACATCAACATGGGCTGCCCGGCAAAAAAAGTGTGCAACGTGATGGCAGGCTCGGCCCTGCTGCAGGACGAGGCGCTGGTCGGCCGCATCCTCGACGCCGTCGTAAAAGCCGTGCCCGAGGTGCCGGTGACGCTGAAAATCCGCACCGGCTGGGATCGCGAACACCGCAATGCGCTAAACATCCTGCACATCGCCGAAAATGCCGGCGTGCAAGCGCTGGCGATGCACGGCCGCACCCGCGCCTGCGGCTACACCGGCGAAGCCGAATACGACACCATCCGCGCGGTCAAGGCCGAAGCGCGCATTCCGGTCATCGCCAACGGCGACATCACCACGCCGGAAAAAGCACGATTCGTCCTCGAATACACCGGCGCCGACGCGGTCATGATCGGCCGCGCCGCGCAGGGGCGACCGTGGATTTTTCGCGAGATCGAACACTTCCTGAATACCGGCGAGCATCTGCCGCAACCCGAAGTAACGGAAATCCATGCCGTTCTGCTGGAACATATCCACGACCTGTACGCCTTTTACGGTGATCTCACTGGCGTGCGCATCGCGCGCAAGCATATTTCCTGGTACACCCGCGGCCTGATCGGCAGCAGCGCGTTTCGCCACACCATGAACCAGCTTGACTCGGTGACCGAACAGCTCGCCATGGTCAACGACTATTTTTCCCAGGCGGCGCGCGCGGACAGTCGCCTGCGTTACGAAACATCCAGCGACACCCCCTCCGAATACTGCAGCGCAAGCAGTCATAAAAACCATACCACGCAAGATTTGCCGCCCGTCTCACAGCTCGCGGCATAAAGGGAGAACAATGATCGAAGAAACCGAAATCGCTGCCTGCATGCGGCGGTCGCTCAATCGCTATTTCAAGGATCTCGACGGCGAAACGCCGAGCGAGATCTACAACATGGTGCTGGGCGCCGTGGAAAAACCCCTGCTCGCTTACATTCTCGACCGCTCCGCGGGCAACCAGACCCGCGCTGCCGAAATGCTGGGCATCAACCGCAACACGCTGCGCAAAAAAATGCGCGAATACGGCCTCTCCGAATAAGCCTTTTATAAAAGCCGCCCCATGAAAATACAACGCGCCCTGCTCTCGGTTTCCGACAAAACCGGCCTCATCGAATTTGCCCGTGCGCTTGCCGCCCAGGGCGTCGAACTGCTGTCCACCGGCGGCACCGCCAAAGCCATCCGCGACGCGGGCCTCGCCGTGATCGACGTGGCCGACTACACCGGCTTTCCCGAGATGCTCGACGGCCGGGTAAAAACCCTGCACCCCAAGGTCCACGGCGGCATTCTGGCGCGGCGCGACCTGCCCGAGCACGTCGCCACCATGAGCACGCACGGCCTGCCTTACATTGACCTGGTGTGCGTCAACCTGTATCCGTTCGTTGCCACCGTATCGAAGCCGCACACGCTCGACGACGCGATCGAAAACATCGACATCGGCGGCCCGGCGATGGTGCGTTCTTCCGCCAAAAATTACCGCTTCGTCGCCATCGTCACCGACCCCGCCGACTACCCGGCGCTGGTCAGCGAAATGCAGGCCAACGGCGGCGCACTGACCGACGCTACCCGCTTCGATCTGGCGAAAAAAGCCTTCACCCACACCGCCGAATACGACGGCGCCATCAGCAACTACCTGACTGCGCTGAACGCCAGCAACGAACGCGAGACCTTCGGCGCCAAGCTCAACCTGCAATTCACCCGCGCCCAAATCTGCCGCTACGGTGAAAACCCGCATCAGGCCGGCGCGTTCTACGTCGAGACCAATGCCCCAGCCGGCACCATTGCAACGGCGCGCCAGATCCAGGGCAAGGAGCTGTCGTACAACAACATCGCCGACACCGATGCTGCGCTCGAATGCGTGAAACTGTTCGACGCCGCGCCCGCCTGCGTCATCGTCAAGCACGCCAATCCGTGTGGCGTCGCCTACGGCAACAGTCTGCTCGACGCCTACAACCGCGCCTACCAGACCGACCCCGAATCGGCTTTCGGCGGCATCATCGCCTTCAACGGCCGCCTCGATGGCGCCACCGCTGCCGCCATCGTCGAGCGCCAGTTCGTCGAGGTCATCATCGCGCCCGAAGTCAGCCCTGAGGCAAGTGAAGCGGTCGCCGCCAAAAAGAACGTGCGTCTGCTCGAATGCGGCGCGTGGGCGGGCGCGGTCGCCCAACTCGACATGAAACGCGTCGCCGGCGGCCTGCTGGTGCAGGACGCCGACATCCTGCTGCACGGCGAACTGAAAACCGTCACCACCCGCACCCCGACTGCGCAGGAAATGGACGACCTGCTATTCGCCTGGCGCGTCGCCAAATACGTCAAGTCCAACGCCATCGTCTACGCGCGTGACCGCAT
Source organism: Hydrogenophilales bacterium 12-61-10 (assembly GCA_002279795.1). Lineage (GTDB taxonomy): Bacteria > Pseudomonadota > Gammaproteobacteria > Burkholderiales > Thiobacillaceae > Thiobacillus. Next base: position 6,087 of record NCCT01000016.1, on the reverse strand, counting down.
GACCGTCGGCGTCGGCGCCGGGCAGATGAGCCGCGTCAACTCGGCCCGCATCGCTGCGATCAAGGCCGAACACGCCGGCCTGCCGGTGCCAGGCTCGGTCATGGCGTCGGATGCCTTCTTCCCCTTCCGCGACGGCATCGACCAGGCGGCGGCAGCCGGCATCAAGGCGGTGATCCAGCCCGGCGGCTCGATGCGCGACGACGAAGTCATCGCCGCCGCCAACGAACATGGCATCGCGATGGTGTTTACCGGCACGCGGCATTTCCGGCATTGATTTTTGGTAAGCGGTGAACGGTGAGCAGTGAACGGAAAAAACACGCCACTCCACCCACCGCTCACCGCTTACCCCTCACCGCTCACCACTTATATGAAAATCCTCGTCATCGGCTCCGGCGGACGCGAACACGCACTGGCGTGGAAGCTCGCACAATCCGACCGCGTCTCCCTGGTATTTGTCGCGCCCGGCAATGGCGGTACCGCGCTCGAAGACGGTCTCGTCAATGTGCCGTTCACCACCATTCCCGAGCTGCTCGAATTTGCGCGCAGCGACAGCGACATCGCATTTACCGTAGTCGGGCCGGAAGCGCCGCTGGCCGCAGGGGTGGTCGATGCTTTTCGCGCCGCCGGGTTGCGGATTTTCGGCCCGACCCAGGCCGCAGCGCAGCTTGAAAGCTCGAAGGATTTCGCCAAGCAGTTCATGGCGCGCCACGGCATTCCGACTGCGGCCTTCGGCACCTTCACCGACGCGGCCTCCGCGCATGCCTACATCGATGCGCAGGGCGCGCCGATCGTGGTCAAGGCCGATGGCCTGGCGGCGGGCAAGGGCGTGGTGGTTGCGACGACGCCAGACGAAGCGCACGCCGCAATCGATGCCATGCTCGCCGGCAACAGCATGGGCGAAGCCGGTCATCGCGTGGTGATTGAGGAATGCCTGCTCGGCGAGGAAGCCAGCTTCATCGTCATGGTCGATGGCCAGCACGTGCTGGCGCTGGCATCGAGCCAGGACCACAAGCGGCTGGGCGACGGCGACAGCGGCCCCAACACCGGCGGCATGGGTGCGTACTCGCCGGCACCGGTGGTTACGCCCGAGCTGCACGCGCGCATCATGCGCGAGGTGATCCATCCCACCGTTGAAGGCATGGCAGCAGATGGCATCCGCTACACCGGCTTTCTCTACGCCGGCATCATGGTCGGCGCGGACGGCGCACCGAAAGTGCTGGAATTCAACTGCCGCATGGGCGACCCGGAAACCCAGCCGATCATGCTGCGGCTGAAGACCGATCTGGTCACTCTGATGGACGCCGCCATCGACGGCACGCTCGACCAGGTCGAGGCCGAGTGGGATCGCCGCACGGCGCTGGCCGTGGTGCTGGCGGCAAAAGGCTACCCCGACGCGCCGCAAAAGGGTGCGGTAATCAGCGCGCTGCCGGCCGCTGCCGACGACTTGCATATCTTTCACGCGGGCACCACTACGCAGGATGGCCAGACGGTGGTGAGCGGCGGCCGCGTGCTGGCGGTCGCCGCACTGGGTGACAGCGTGCGCATGGCGCAAAGCCGCGCCTACGAAGCGGTGACCACCATCCATTTCGACGGCATGCAATACCGCCGCGACATCGGCTGGCGCGCGCTGGACCGCAAGAAGTAAACGGGAAGCTGTGAACGGGAAGCGGGAAGCAGGGGGCGACGAAGTAGCCGCGCTGCGTGCCTGGCTGCGACGCGGCGGGCTGATTGCCTACCCTACCGAGTCCTGCTATGGCCTGGGCTGCGACCCGCGCAATCCTCACGCGCTGAAGCAACTCATCCGGCTTAAGGGGCGCAGCGCCGCCAAAGGCATGATTCTGATCGCCGACCACCTCAAACGCCTGATTCCCTTCATCCGCCGGCTGAGTCCGGCCAATCGGGCGCGCGTCCAGCGCACCTGGCCGGGCGCCGTCACCTGGGCGGTTCCCGCTGCCGCCGCCTGTTCGCCGCTGCTCACCGGCGGGCGCACCACCCTTGCCGTGCGCGTGACCGCCCACCCGGATGCGGCAAGACTCTGCCGCATGCTCGGCACGGCGCTGGTTTCCACCAGCGCCAACCTCAGCGGCAAAAAACCCGCGCAAACTGCGGCACAATGCCGCAGAATATTCGGCTCGAAGGTGCGCGTGATCGACGGCCGCATTGGTCAGCGCCGTCGCCCCTCCACCCTGATCGACCTTGCCACCGGAACCACGCTTCGTCCCTGATGCCAGCCCACACCCCCGCTCCCGCCGCCTTCGACCCAGCCGCCGTCAAAACCTATCTGCTCGACCTGCAGGCGCGCATCGTCGCCGCGCTCGAAACAGCCGATGGCCTGCCTTTTCGCACCGATACCTGGGAACGGCCGGAAGGCGGCGGCGGCATCTCACGGCTGATCGAGGAAGGCCAGGTGCTGGAACGCGGCGGGGTCAATTTTTCCCACGTCCTCGGAACCCAGCTGCCGCCCTCGGCCAGCGCGCACCGGCCGGAACTGGCCGGGCGGCGCTGGGAGGCGATGGGCGTATCCCTTGTGCTGCACCCGCGCAATCCCTACGCGCCAACGGTGCACATGAATGTGCGCTGTTTCGTCGCCATGAAGGAGGGGGAAGCACCGGTGTGGTGGTTCGGCGGTGGCATGGATCTGACGCCTTACTACGGTTTTGAGGACGACGCGCAACACTTCCACGCCACCTGCAAAAGCGCGCTCGATCCGTTCGGCGCCGATCTGCATTCCCGCTTCAAGGACTGGTGTGACCGCTACTTTTTCCTCAAGCACCGCAACGAGCCGCGCGGCATCGGCGGCGTGTTCTTCGACGATTTTTCCGAAGGCGGTTTCGAGCACGCCTTTGGCATGACGAAAAGTGTCGGCGACGCCTTTCTCGCCGCATACCTTCCCATTCTCGAACGCCGCAAGCAGCGCGAATACGGCGAGCGCGAGCGTGACTTCCAGGCTTACCGACGCGGCCGCTATGTCGAATTCAACCTGGTATACGACCGTGGCACCCTGTTCGGCCTGCAGTCGGGCGGCCGTACCGAATCCATCCTGATGTCGCTGCCGCCGATCGTGAAATGGCGCTACGACTGGCAGCCCGAAACGGGCAGCCCGGAAGCCCGCCTGTACACCGACTTTCTTGTTGTGCGCGACTGGATCTGAATCATGAGAAAAACCCCGCGCCGCATCCTCATCGCACTGGCTGTTCTGCTGTTGCTGGTCGGTCTCGTCGGCCTCATCGCATGGGAGCTGCTGTCGTCGGCACTCGAAGCCAAATACCTGGTTAAAACCGCGCAAAAAATGACCTGGCAGATGCAGCCGGGGCCATCCAAACGCATTCGCTATCCGGGCGACGGGCCGTATGACCTCCGCCTCGGTTACCACGTCCTGCCGGATTACCTGAAGCGGCTTGAGCAGGCCGGCTGGAAAATCGACGAGCAGGCCAAGATCAGCATCCAGATGGAGCGGGTGGATGATCTCGGCCTGTTCCTGCCGTACAAGGAAAAGGATCAGGCAGGCCTGAGCCTGCTCGACAGCGAAGGCAAATCCCTCTATCAGGGCAAACATCCCACACGCGTCTACGAGCGCTTCGACGCCATTCCTGCCGTGCTGGTCGATGCGCTGCTCTACATTGAAAACCGCGAGTTGCTGACCGAAGAATTCCCCACCCGCAACCCGGCAGTGGAATGGGACCGGCTGGCGCAGGCGCTGCTCGAAAAAGGCATCAGCCTCATCGACACCAACCGCAACGTACCCGGCGGCAGCACCTTGCCGACGCAGATCGAAAAATACCGCCACTCGCCCGAGGGGCTGACCAACAGCATGACCGACAAGCTGCGCCAGATGGGCAGCGCCAGCCTGCGTGCCTATCTCGACGGTCCCAACACGCTGCCGATGCGGCGCAAGACCGTGATGGCTTACCTCAACACGGTGCCGCTTGCCGCCGCGCCGCGCTTTGGTGAAGTCAACGGCATTGGTGACGGCCTGTGGGCGTGGTACGGACTGGATTTTGCCGCGACCAATACCATTCTGAGCGGCAAGCCGTCCGCCAAAAACACGGATTACGCCAGCGCGCTCAAGCACGCGTTGTCGCTGATCGTGGCCGAGCGCCGCCCGTCGTATTACCTCGCCGCCAACCGCAAGGCGCTCGACGCCAGCACCGACGACCACCTCGACCTGCTGGCCAATGCAGGTGTGATCACGCGCGAACTGGCCGACCAGGCCAAGCAGATCGAACTGCGCAGCACCAAACAACGCATCGATCCGCCGCCGCCGCGCTTTGTCGACCAGAAGGCCACCAACGCGCAGCGCATCCGCGTCGCGCAGCTGCTGGGCGAAAAGCGTCTGTACGACCTCGACCGGCTCGACCTGAGCGTCAACACCACCATCAACCAGCCGGCGCAAAAAATCATCAGCGGCTATCTGCAAAGCCTGGCGAATCTCGACGCCGCGCGGGCTTCTGGCCTGGTCGGCCATCGCTTGCTGCAACCCGAAAACCCGCTGAAAGAAGTGATCTACAGCTTTACGTTGTACGAAAGAACGTCGCTCGGCAACGTGTTACGGATCCAGGCCGACAACCTCAACCAGCCGTTCGACATCAACAGCCAGGCGCGGCTCGATCTCGGTTCCACCGCCAAGCTGCGTACTCTGGTCACCTATCTGGAAATCATCGCCAAGCGGCACGCCGAATACCGCACGCTGGGAGCAGCCGACCTCAAGAAAAAGGCGCAACCGAGCCGCGACGTGCTGTCGCAATGGACCGCTGAACGACTGCTCGCCTACCGCGACGAGCCGCTCGCAGTCACGCTGGAAGCGGCCATGGCGCGGCGCTATTCCGCTGCGCCGGAAACCTTCTTCACGGGCGGCGGGCAGCACACCTTCTCCAACTTCGACGACAAGGACAACGGCCGCGTCATGGATGTGTGGCAAGCCACCCGCAACTCGGTCAATCTGGTTTACGTCCGCATGATGCGCGACATCGTGCGCCACTATGTCAGTGCCACGCCGGGCTCCATCGCGCACATCCTCGACGACGCCGGCAACCCGCTGCGCGAGTCCTACCTGACGCGCTTCGTCGACCAGGAAAGCCGTGTTTTTGTCAGTCGGTTTTACAGCAAGCACAAGAACCAGACAGCGGCGCAAATGGCCGACGACCTGTATGCCCGCGCCCGCCTCAATCCGCGCCGCTTCAGCGCCGTGTTCCGCTATCTGGAGCCGCAGGCCCACTTCGATGACTACGTCACCGCATTGCGCAAACACGTGCCTGCCAGCGCCAGCCTGAGCCGGAACACGCTCGAATCGATGTTCAATGCGCACGCCACCGAGGCCTACAACATGGCGGACCGCGGCTATGTCTCGCAGATCCACCCGCTTGAGCTGTGGGTGGTGAAAACCCTGCGCACCGCGCCCAAAACCAGCCTCAAGGAACTCAACGCACAAGGCGCGGACGTTCGCCGCGAGGTCTACACCTGGCTGTTCAAAACCAGCCGCAAGAACACGCAGAACATCCGCATCCAGTCGCTGCTCGAAGTTGAGGCCTTTGATCGCCTGCTGGTCGACTGGAAGCGTCTGGGCTATCCGTTCGACAATCTCACGCCGTCCTACGGCACCGCGATCGGCAGCTCGGGCGATCGCCCGGCTGCGCTGGCCGAACTGATGAGCATCCTGGTCAACGACGGCGTGAGAAAGCCCATGGTCAGCCTGACCCAGCTGCACTTTGCCGCCGACACCCCGTTCGATACCCGGCTTTCGATCAAACCCGTCAAGGGCGAGCAGATGCTACCGCCCGAACTGACGCAGGTCGTGCGCCGCGCACTGGCGGGCGTGGTGCAGAACGGCACCGCCTCGCGCCTGGCGGGCGCGCTGAAGGACGCAGCAGGCAACCCGCTCACCATCGGCGGCAAAACCGGCACCGGCGACCACCGCTTCCAGCGCTTCGGCCGCGGCGGCCAGCTGCTGGAATCGCGCGTGGTCAACCGCACCGCCACCTTCGCCTTCTATCTGGGCGACCGCTATTTCGGCACCCTGACGGCGCTGGTGCCGGGCGAACAGGCGGGGCAGTTCGTCTTCACCAGTTCGCTCACCACGCAAATCCTGAA